>JBILPK010000169.1:0-7320 GCA_044373875.1 Polymorphobacter sp. | reverse complement strand
GGTATCGAGAACGACCTGGCCGTCATCGACGTGGGTCTCAAGTCCGAAGGCCGCGTGCCGCTGCGCGAATTCGCCGGCCTTGATGGCAAGCACGGCCTGACCGTCGGCGACGAAGTCGAAGTCTATGTCGACCGCGTCGAGAACGCCAATGGCGAAGCCATGCTGTCGCGTGACCGCGCCCGCCGCGAAGCCTCGTGGGATGCCCTGGAAACGCAGTACGCCGCCGGCGAACGCGTCGAAGGCGTCATCTTCGGCCGCGTCAAGGGCGGCTTCACCGTCGACCTGAACGGCGCTGTCGCCTTCCTGCCCGGTTCCCAGGTCGACATCCGCCCGGTGCGCGATGTCACCCCCCTGATGAACCTGCCGCAGCCGTTCCAGATCCTGAAGATGGACCGCAAGCGCGGCAACATCGTCGTTTCGCGTCGCTCGATCCTCGAAGAATCGCGTGCCGAACAGCGTTCGGGCCTGATCCTTTCGCTCGCCGAAGGCCAGATCGTCGACGGTACCGTCAAGAACATCACCGATTACGGTGCGTTCGTTGATCTCGGCGGCATCGACGGCCTGCTGCATGTCACCGACATGAGCTACAAGCGCGTCAACCACCCGTCCGAAGTGCTCAACATCGGCGACGTGCTGCGCGTCCAGATCGTCCGCATCAACCGCGAAACCCAGCGCATCTCGCTCGGCATGAAGCAGCTCGAAGCCGATCCGTGGACGACCGCTGCCGCCAAGTACGCCGTCGATTCCAAGCACAAGGGCCGCGTCACCAACATTACCGAATATGGTGCGTTTGTTGAGCTCGAAGCCGGCATCGAAGGCCTGGTGCACGTGTCCGAAATGTCGTGGGTCAAGAAGAACGTCCACCCTGGCAAGATCGTTTCGACCAGCCAGGAAGTCGAAGTCATCGTCCTTGAAGTCGATGAAGAAAAGCGCCGCATTTCGCTCGGCCTCAAGCAGGCCCAGCGCAATCCGTGGGAAGTCTTTGCCGAAACCCATCCGGTCGGCACCAAGGTCGAAGGCGAAGTCAAGAACAGCACCGAATTCGGCCTGTTCATCGGTCTCGACGGCGAAGTCGATGGCATGGTCCACATGTCGGATATCGCCTGGGGCCTTACCGGCGAACAGGCACTGGCCCGTCACCACAAGGGTGAACGCGTCCAGGCTGTCGTGCTCGAAGTCGATGTCGAAAAGGAGCGTATCTCGCTCGGCATCAAGCAGCTCGACGAAAGCCAGGGTCCGCGCGTCATCGCCAGCACCGAAGGCCAGGCCGCAGCCGACAACCTCAAGAAGAACGACATCATCACCGCGACGGTCGTCATTGCCCGCGATGGCGGCATCGATGTCCAGGTTGGCGACGATGGCCCGGTGGTGTTCATCAAGCGCGGCGACCTGTCGCGCGATCGCGACGAACAGAAGGCCGAGCGTTTCCAGCCCGGCCAGAAGGTCGACGCGATGATCATCGGCTTCGAAAAGGGCCGCAAGCCAATGCTCAGCATCAAGGCGATGCAGATCAGCGAAGAAAAGGCCGCGGTCGCCCAGTACGGCACGTCCGATTCGGGCGCCACGCTCGGCAACATCCTGGGCGCGGCCTTCAATAAGGCCAAGGAAGACGCCGACAAGGGCTGATCCGCCCCGGCGCGCCGGCAACGGCGCGCCGCATTTGTCGCAAGAAGCTCCCAATGTGCCGCCGTTTTGCAAAAAGCGGCGGCACACTGGTAATTTTCTTACGCTCTGGTTACAGCGCGTAATCTATTAGACTTGACCAGTGATTGTGCCGGGCTAGACTTGGCAATTGCCGGGGGGTCGGCTCAACTCCTAGTAAATATGCTGGGCCGGGACGGGAAACGCTTATGATCAGGTCTGAACTTGTCAGTGCTGTCGCCGAAGCCAACCCGCACCTGACTTTGCGGGATGTCGAAGGGATCGTTGCCACGATCTTCGACCAGATAACCAGCGCCCTCGCCGATGGACGCCGCGTCGAGTTGCGCGGCTTCGGCGCCTTTTCGACCCGCGGTCGCGAAGCACGCATCGGGCGCAATCCGCGCACCGGCACGGCGGTCAAGGTCGATGCCAAGCGCGTGCCCTATTTCAAGCCGGGCAAGGAACTGCGCGAACGCCTTAACGCCGAATAACCTTCTTCCCTCTCCCGTTCGGGCAGGGCAATTCGCGAGCGGGGCAAGGGCTGGCGAAGCCGGCGCAACAGCCCCAATGACAGACAGCGCGCGCTGCGGACGTGGCGAAACCGGTAGACGCAGCAGACTTAAAATCTGCTTCCCTTGATGGGAGTGCGGGTTCGAGTCCCGCCGTCCGCACCACGCTGGCAACGAATCGGGTCATGCCGCCGCCGCGCAACAGCCCGGCGTGAAAAACCCCCCGAAACTATTGCGCACAGCGCTTGAAACTATTGCGCCCTGCGGTCGTTGCCGCACATGTACAGTGGAGATGGACCACGGTGCATCTTCCCTGCTATGACAGCAGTTGTAGTGTGTTCGTAACGGGCAAGGCCAAGACAATGTCTGACGGGAGTAACTGGATCGAGATCGTGCTGCTGGCGATGCTGGCAGCGTTCATCGGCCTGCGCCTCGTCAGCGTGCTCGGCAAGCGCACCGGCCCGGAACGCCCGGTGGTAGACAGTTTCCGCCCCGGCGTCCCTGAAATCACCCCCGCAGCCAACCGCGCGCCCGACGCACGCAGCCGTGATCTGGTCGTCGTACCCGCCGGCACCGATGCCGATCTGGCCCCGGCGCTGCAGGCGATCGTCGATGCCGACCCCGGCTTCAACCCGGGCCAGTTCATCACCGGCGCGCGCGTCGCCTATGGCATGATCCTGGCGGCCTTCTGGTCGGGCGATGTCAGCGCCATGGACGGGCTGGTTTCGGACGAAGTGCAGGAAAATTTCGCGACCGCGATCGAAGACCGTGATGGTGCCCGGCTCGACAACCGCGTAATCGCCATTGACAGCGCCGCCATTACCGGCGCCGAAATGATCGGCCAGATGGCGGAAGTGACGGTACGTTTCGTCGCCCGCATCAGCAGCGACGGCATCGAAGCGGCGCCGGCCACCGATGTCTGGACCTTCAGCCGCCATGCCGGCAGCCGCGAACCCGCCTGGCTGCTGATCGCCACCGACGACGAACCCGGCGCCTGACCGGGCCCCCGGGGGCGTGGCAGCCAGGGGCATGGCGACCAGCATCAACCGACTGCTGATTGCCGGGCTGGCGCTGCTTGCCGCATGCGCGCCGCGCCAGCCTGTCCCGCAACCGCTGCCACCGGCGCCGTCCAGTCCCGCCGGGCCGGCGATACCCAAGCGCGCCGCCGATCTCGCGATCGCAGCTACCGCCTTCACCCCGCCCGCCGATGCCGAAGCCGCCCGCGCCGCCTTCCGCCGTTCGTGCCCGTCGCTGCAAGCCCGCGAAGACCGCAGCGGCCTGACCCGCGCCGGCGATTGGGACGCCGCCTGTGCCGCCGCCAGCGCGGCGGGCGATGCCGCCGCCTTTTTCCGCAACCATTTCACCCCGGTCACCATCGCCGCCGGCACCGGCTTTGCCACCGGCTATTACGAACCCGAAATCGCCGGATCGCGCACCCCCGCGCCGGGCTTTGCCACCCCCTTCTACCGCCGCCCGCCCGACCTGATCGAGGTCGATCTCGGCCGCTTTGCCGCCGACCTGAAGGGCCGCAAGCTGCGCGGCAGGCTGGAGGGCAAAGCACTCGTCCCCTACCCCGACCGCGGCGCCATCATGGCCGGGGCGCTTGCCGGCAAGGGCCTTGAGCTCGCCTTTGCCGCCGATCCGTACGAGGCGTTCTTCCTCGAAATCCAGGGTTCGGGGCGCTTGCGGCTGCCCGATGGCGGCATCATGCGCATCGGTTACGACAGCCAGAATGGCCGTGATTATGTCGCCATCGGCAAGGTGTTGCTCGAATCCGGCGACCTGCCGAAAGGCGGGGTCAGCATGGAATCGATCCTCGCCTGGCTGCGCGCCCACCCCGACAAGGCGCCAGCGCTGCTTGCCGCCAACCCGTCGGTGGTGTTCTTCCGCGAAATCACCGGCGCCGGCCCGGTCGGCGCCATGGGCATCGCCGTCACCCCGGGCATCTCGGTCGCCGCCGATCCGGCCTATATTCCGCTCGGCGCGCCGCTGTTCGTCGCGACCACGCTCTATGGCACGCAGCCGCTCAGCGCGCTGATGGTCGCGCAGGATACCGGCGGCGCCATCAAGGGCGCCAACCGCATCGACCTGTTCCGCGGCAGCGGCGCCGCCGCCCGTGCCGAAGCCGGCGCGCAAGCCGCCACGGCGCGGATTATCGTGCTGCTGCCGCCCACCGCTGCCCGGCGGTTGCTTGCGACGCCGCCGCCGCCGCCGCCGCAACCCTGATGGCGCGCCGCCTCTCCGCCCCTGAAATCGCGCTCTGGTCGCGCGTCGCCGCCTCGGTGCGCCCGCTGGCCGGTCGCGTCGCGCCGCCGCTGCCGGCCGCGCCGCCGCGCATCGAGCCGGCGCCGCGCGTCGCCGCGCCGCCGCCGCGCCCGCACCGCACGCTGCAAACCCCGCGGGGCGCCCCCGCCCCGGTTGCTGCCGCCACGCTCGACGGCAGCTGGGACCGGCGGCTGCGCCAAGGCGATATCCGCCCCGATCGCGTCGTCGATCTGCACGGCCATACCCTCGATGCCGCGCACGGCGTGCTCGCCATGGCGCTCGACAATGCGGCCGCGAACGGCGAACGCATCATCCTCGTCATCACCGGCAAGGGCCGCGGCGACCGGCCGGGGCGCATCAAGGCCGAGATCAACCATTGGCTCGATGCCGGGCATCTGCGCAGCCGCATCGCCGCCTTTCGCCCGGCGCACCCGCGCCACGGCGGCAGCGGCGCCTGGTATCTCATTCTGCGCCGCCGCCCCTGATGCCATTGGGGGGGACACCCAGCAGCGAATCGCGCTAGGTTGCGAAAAACTGGGAACCGACCGCCATGACCGAACCGACCGTCACCACCAGCATTGCCGGCGCCGTCGCCACCGTGACGCTCGACCGCCCCGGCGCGATGAACGCGCTGTCGAAGCAGATGCGCCGCGAACTTGCCGCCGCAATGCGCGCGCTGGAGGCCGATCCCATCGTGCGCGTCGTCATCCTGACTGGCGCCGGCGAACGCGCCTTCACCGCCGGGCTCGACCTGAAGGAACTGGGCAGCGACACCGATGGCCTGGCGGCGGCCAACGCCGAAGCCGCCGATGACAACCCGGTCAAGGCGATCGAGCTGCTGACCAAGCCGTGCATCGGCGCCATCAACGGCGTTGCCATCACCGGCGGCTTCGAAGTGGCGCTGGCCTGCGACGTGCTCATCGCGTCGACCAACGCCCGTTTTGCCGATACCCACGCCCGGGTCGGCATCATGCCGGGCTGGGGGCTTTCGCAGAAACTGTCGCGGCTGATCGGGCCGTATCGCGCCCGCGAGCTGTCGCTGACCGGCAATTTCCTCGATGCCACCACCGCCGCCGCCTGGGGGCTGGTCAACCGCGTCGTCGCGCCCGCCGACCTGATGGCCACCGCCGAAGCGCTCGCCGCCGACATGGCGAGCATCGATCCGGCCTTCAGCGCCGCCTACAAGAAACTGATCGCCGATGGCTATGCCATGACCTTTGGCGATGGCATGGCGCTGGAAGCGGCGCGTTCCACCGCCGCCAATGCGCAAGTCTCGGCAACAGCCGTCGAAGCCGCCCGCAGCGCCGTCCAGGCGCGCGGCCGCAGCCAGTAAGGAACCACGACGATGACAACCCCCTTCCCCGGTTTCGACAACACGACGCTCGACAACCGGCTGGTCAACCCGATGAATTATGCCGATGAAAGCGTGCTCGACGCCTATGCCGAGCTGCGAGCCACCGACCCGGTGCACTGGACCGAGCCGACCGGGTTCCGCCCGTTTTGGTCGATCACGCGGCACGCCGATATCACCGCCATTGCCAAGCAGAACGACAAGTTCATCAACCGGCTGCGCACCTATCTGTCGCCGATCGAGGGCGAGGAATGGACCCGGGCGATGACCGGTGACAGCCATCTGTTCCGCACCCTCGTCGATCTCGACGATCCGCAGCACATGAAGCTGCGCCGCCTGACCCACAACTGGTTCCAGCCGGGCAACCTCCGCAAGATCGAGGCCGATATCGCCGCCATCGCCAAAACGCATGTCGACCGCATGGCGGCGCTCGGTCCCGAATGCGATTTCGTCAACGAAGTGGCGCTCTGGTATCCGCTGCGCGTCATCATGAAGCTGCTCGGCGTGCCCGAAAAGGACGAGCCGATGATGCTGCAGATGACGCAGGAAATCTTCGGCCCGCAAGACCCCGATGTCGTGGCGCGGTCCAAGCGCATCACTACCGGCACCGCCGGGTTGATGGGCGGCAAGACCGGCGATCCCCAGGTCGATCTGCTCGCCACCGTGCAGATGTTCTTCACCTATTTCCGCGAAGTGACCGCCGACCGCCGCGCCAACCCGCGCGACGATCTCGCCAGCGTCATCGCCAACGGCATGATCGACGGTGAGCCTATCGACGAGCTTTCGGCGACAAGCTACTACGCCATCACCGCCACCGCCGGTCACGACACGACGAGCTCGAGCGCCGCCGGCGGGCTGTTGCAGCTGATCCGCAACCCCGACCAGTTGGCGCTGCTCAAGGCCGACATGTCGCTGGTGCCCGCATTCATCGAGGAAACGATCCGCTGGGTCACCCCGGTCAAGCATTTCATGCGCACCGCGACCGAGGATTACCAGATCGGCGACAAGACCATCAAGGCCGGCGACGGGCTGTGCCTGTTCTACTGGTCGGGCAACCGCGACGAGGCCGTGTTCGACCAGGCCGACCGCTTCATCATCGACCGTGCCAGCAACCCGCAGACGGCATTCGGCAATGGCGTCCACCTCTGCCTCGGGCTCCACCTCGCCCGCATGGAATTGCGCGCGCTCTACAATGAACTGCTGCCGCGACTCGACAGCATCGAGCTGGCCGGCGAACCGAAGAACAGCATCGCCAATTTCGTGTCGGGGCTGAAGACCCTGCCGATCCGGTACAGCATGCGATGAAGCAGGATCCGCGCCGGCTTGTCCTTGCATCCTACCCCTGGGTGCAGGCGATGGAGACGCGCTTTGCCGACATGGACGTCAACCGCCATCTCAACAATGTCGCCTTCTCGCGGTTTTTCGAAGAAGCCCGCATCCGCTTCAACTGGAGCCTGTTCGCCGCCGACGATGGCAGCGTGCGGCCGCGCTATCTCGTCGCGCATGTCGCCATCGATTACCTCGGCGAAGGCAGCTACCCCGCGCCGGTGACGC
>JBILPK010000168.1:0-7330 GCA_044373875.1 Polymorphobacter sp. | reverse complement strand
CCGGCGGCAAGCCGCTGCAGCTGGCCTATTGCTGGGCCCATTCCCGCCGCAAGCTGCACGAGATTTACCAGCGCGACAGCTCGCCGATCGCAGCCGAAGGCTTGCGCCGCATCGCACAGCTCTACAAAATCGAGGCCGACATCCGGGGCAAGGCGCCCGATGAACGTCTGGCTGTTCGCCAGGCGCAAACCGTGCCGCTGGTCGCCGAGTTCCGGCAATGGCTGACACAGCAACGCGAGCGCGTGTCACCCAAATCCCGCCTCGGCGAAAAGCTGACTTATATCCATCGCCATTGGGATGGCCTTGTGCTGTTCCTGACCGACGGCCGTATCGAGATGGACACCAACCCGGTTGAAAATCGTATCAGGCCGCTGGTCCTTACGCGCAAGAACGCACTGTTCGCCGGCCATGACGAGGGCGGCCGAACATGGGCCCGCATCGCCTCAGTCATCGAAACCTGCAAGCTCAACGGCGTCGATCCCTACGCCTATCTCCGCGATACCCTCTCCGCCATCGCCGATGGTCACCCGATGAGCCGCATCGACGAACTCATGCCATGGGCATACGCTCCAAAGTCAAGCTGAGCGGCGCCGCGGGGGCCAGACACCGCTTACGCTAGAGTCATTGCGGGCAGGCTCGGGCATGGATAGGCCAGAGCCTGCTGATTGGCCGTTTTCGGCAGCTGTTGCTGGTGGATTACGGCCCGACCGCTTTGGGGTGGGCGGGCGGCGTAAGCGGACGCTTGTCCATGAAGCCCACGATGGCAGCTACGCGCCCCAAACCCGGTCGTCCCGGTGGCTGCGGGATCATCCTGAAACCTGCCGTTCCCGGAGTGCCGTCACCCGCCGGCCTAAAGGACCGGGTCCGGGACGAAGCCGTCATTTCTGCTCAGGCCGTCGAATGACGGCTACTGTCAGAAGACGACATTCGCACGGGTGCGGGGGCGCCGACGGCGAACGCCCAGCATTAAACCGACAGCCACCAATCAGCTTTTTGGGCTACGAAAATAGCATCTTGGAAGCGGTGCCGCTTGCTATTCGGCAGCCGGCAAATATGCAATGCCAGCCTCTAGATCGGCATCGTTTGCGAAGTCGTCCCATTCGAGTTTACGATGGTTCACAAGCATCGTGCGGATGGTCAGCGGGGAAACCGAGAATCGTTCTGCTACTTCTTCCTGCTGCTCGTCCGAATAATCGCCTTGCATCATGTCCTCAACTGCGTCGAAGGGGCTAAGCAACTCCGCGGCGAAGGAGCGTTGCAGCTTCTGGCGATAGGTCGCAGTACGAGTCGCCGGGATGAGCGGACCTGAGTGTCCACTAGCAACAACATCACCGATCAAGCGGGCAAGGTCAAATCGTCGGCCCGTTTCCCAACGTGAACGGAGTACGATGTTGGCTCGCGCTGGATTGTCTCGGAACGAGAAGGACATAGGAGCGTTCCCGGCAGGAACGAGCACCTCGGGAGAGACTGCGAGCATCTCCGCCAAGCGCTGATTAGATAGTGGCTCATTGTCATTGCCGATCTGGTGGCGCACGGCCTGCGCGGCGCGTTGGCCAACTAGCCAGGCCGGCGTATCTCCTCGCGCAGTTGCGACGCGATCGTTGAGCCGAATGGCGTTACGCAAGTCAGTTGGCGTACCCGACTGACGGGCAAGATCGATCAGTTGAGCGGCAGCCAACATCGGTCCACCCTTGGCTATTTCCGCAGCAAGTTCTTGTGCGCCGTCCACGCCGATACGAGCCTCGTCATCGAGCAAGCGGCGAATAAGATTTTCTGGTCCCTCGTCGGCATCGTGACCAAGCATCGCTTCAAGCCGACGATAGCGGCTGAGTTCGCCGTCGCGCCGCTCCAATTCGAGATCAGACCAGATGCGGTGGAGATTGGTATCGGGCAGGCCTTCGGCGTCTAATTGCCCCATTACCTGCTCGATAAAGCGCCAGACCCCGCCCTCAAATTCGGCGGCAGAAACTGCGCCGACATACTCGTTGATATAGCGGACAGCGAAGTCGTCTGCCGAGTTGCTCGGCCGCGCCGAAACGGTGACGCGCTCACCGTCCGGAAAGATAGTCAAGTTCGGCCAGACATAGCCTCCGCCGATCGTGGCCATCGCATGTGCAAAACGCCACCCTTGCCCGCGCCTGCTTGGCTCCCAGCGCAGGCGCCACCAGTTCCAAGCCAACCACTCGGCGAGCGGATAAGACGAAAGCAACGAGGCCTTCCGGACGCGGCCGACAAACGGGTCGTGGCCTTCGCTCAGCAGTACTCCGTTCATGGCGATACGCACTTGCGCGAAGCATGCTACTTCTTCCGGCGAGCCTTCATTCAAGGCTTCCCAGTCGGCGGTCAATTCGAACATATCAGCGACGTGCCCACTCGCGCAGCACGACCGCGTTCATATCGTCATCGGGATACAGAGGATATCCATGATAGCCGCCATTACCGATTTTCGATTCATAGGGAACGCCCTCAGCATCGACGCTCCAAACATACTTCGGCGAACCATCGACGTCAGGCGAACTGATCATGCCTTTTCGGACGCCTAACGCCAGCAGTTCTTTCGCTTCCCCCAGCAATAATGAACGTCTGCCGTCGCAGACCGATTTCCAAGGCCGCGGATTGCTCGGGGGGTGAAAACCGTAATCGCCTGGATGACGCTTGTGATTGGCGCTCCCGACATAAACGAGCCGCGCAGCAAGAGCTTCGAGTGCGTCACCGGCAATCGAATTAGCAGCCACGATGCGCCGTTTTGGACTGTTGCCTTGCCGTGCCACTTTGATCTTTCTCCGTCTCACCACTCTCTACCAGCATCTACGCTGAATTGCGAATAGCACCTTCAACCTGGCTGGCTCGCTATCGGTGAGAGAGGTCGGATTCGGCACATGTACACTTGAACGTCCGCGATCAGAAATGGGTGTTGTTGGGATAATCGACGGCTGTGAGACACGACGCAGCCCAAAAATTCGTCAGTTAGATCAATGGCGGGTTTTACCACAATCAGCCGTTCCCGAGTCGTATGATGAACAACCGAATCGGGGTCGACAGAAGCCGTAACGACAACGGCTGCGACAGCGGCAGCTTTACGCAAACGCCATTCCGAAAGCGGTCAGTCGGCTGACGGCCCAATCCCGGCTGAATTCCAGATTGTGCACGAGCGGCAGGTTTCGAGGAACTGACCGGCAGCCTGAACGGCAGCTTGTGGGTCGTTGCGGACGTGTCGGGAAAGATCCAGAATACCTACATCCCGAAAATCCTGATTTGGAATTATCGGCGCATCGCCTCGGGTACAGCTGCCTCAAACCATTCGGGGCGGGTATCATCGATGTATTTCACAATGCCATTTTCGAAGTGCAGGAGGAGGCGACGCTCGAGGCCGCTATTGTCGAACACGAGCGTGCTGTCCGCCAGCCCCATCGCGGCGCCGAGCCTGCGCAGCGAGTCAGGGTGCCGGCGCAGGACGGCATCTTGCGGAACGTCATGACCACCCTCGGCAACGCGCTCATCGATGCGCGCGCGGGACAGTTCGGGCGTATCGATCCCGATATAGGCGAGGCTAATTAGAAATCCCGCAGCCTTTGCCTTACGCATGAAAGCAAGAGCGCTGCTGCCGGAAAGCGTCGTCTCGATGCTGAGACTTTCGCCACGGGCAATCATCGCGTTACGCCGTTAGATCGCTAGTCGCCCCGCGCGGATGACGTCCACTCCCCCGCTCGTCGGATCAAGCTCGCCGGCGATTTCATCGGCGTTTATGTAGGGGATTTCGCCTCTGAGCATATCGTTAAAGAGGGTCGTCTTACCTGCGCCGTTGGGCCCTGCGAAAACCCACAGGATCGATGCCGTCAAGCCGACTGCCGCGATGCCGTTGCCAAGCCAAGGTCAATCTTGACCAGTTCGATGCGCCCGTCAGGATGCCTACGGACCACGTGTCCGGCCGGAGTATCCTTCTCCCGGTAGCTGACCGTGCGGCCGCGGGCCAACAGACCATCAGCGGCCGCGCGACTGGTCAGTCTTGCGCGGCGTTTGAAAGTTTCGTCGATCGCCTGAGGCGTTGACCTGTCGATGGCGTCCTGCGTGTGCATTCCGCACTCTTAACGTGTTCGTATGCGGGAGAGAACCCCGCCACTTCGGGGATGAACGAGGGTCCACTTTCGGAAAGCGCTCCGACGCGAAGAATTGTCCGACTTTGGGTCGTCGCGGCCTTTACGCGCTGGTGGCAGGAATCGACCCAGTCCAAGCCGTTCCCGGATCGGCGCATAAACGGCAGCTTCTGCTGGAAGCAGCCATCCGCCTGCGGTTAAACGGTCTGGCAGCTATACGCCCGAGTTCCAGTCATTCGGGCTCGACCGAACTTGCCCCGGAAGCCGTCGTTAGTTCATCTCGTGCTGCTGGATCATCTCGTCGAGAGAAATTCTCGTGATCAAACGTCAGTACTCACGGTCCGCGAGCGCCAGATCGTGCAGCGGATCACCCTTGGTACAATCAGCAAATAGATCGACCAAAAGCTCGATATCAGAGTTAAAAGCGTTGAGTCACATAGGTCAATTCAAGTACATTGATTTTCATCCCAAGTTGTTTAAGGTTAACGACCTACAGTTTGGGGGATACGAGATGAGGGGATATCTGGCGGCGGTTGCGCTGATTTTTCATGCGTCGGCAGCATCGGCGCAACCTGCCGAAACAGCCCCACCGGTGAGCACCCGCGTCATCGCGGCCCCGAACTGCCTCGTTACCTATGACCCACCCCCTCCGGGCGCAAAAGCATTCCTCCCCGGGGTGCTCGCAATCCTTGCGCCGATCGTCGTGGATTTTGCAATCAAGGCCGTTTCCGCCGAATTGAAGAAAGTGCCTGTCCCCAAAAAGAGCGCAGGGTCAGTGGACTTCGACCTGTTCGCGGCAAGCATCAAGGCTGCCTCTTTCCCGCAGCTCGAATTCCCGCAATGCTTCACCATCCTCACCGGGCGCTTCGCGGACAGCCAGTCCCGCAAGCTGAGCTCCGTCGAAAGCCGAACCGGGGTGCGCCCGGGTTCGGATCGCAGCGTGCTGACGCAGCGGCTCAGCGACAACGGCATCGAAGGCGGCGATCAACTCTTGTCGATTCTTGAGGTGCAGGTCGAGATGAGCCAGGATCGGACCGGCTACCGTTATGTTCCGGTCTATTACCGCCTGTTCGAATTGCTTCCCGGTCAAAGCGCCAAGAAACAGGGCGTGGCTTATACATTGTCGCTGCTCGGGCCCGGCCCGACTTCGAACGGCACGACCTATTCCGCTGCGAACGTCACTATCGGCGAGGTTTCGGCGCCGATGGAGCTGCATCGCGACATGCAGGATTCGAAGCTGCTAAAGCGTCTCGCGGCGTTGCGGACCGGCTGGTTGAGCATGCCCGAGCTTTCGACTCCGGCCTACCGGGCATTCCAGCGGTGGCGGTCCAGCAACAACGCGCAGGACACGGCCACGTTCGCCCTGATGCCGGTCACTTGGCAGGCCGAACTCGTCCAGACGCGCAAACCGAGCCAGATCGCCCTGCTCGTTGCGCAGATGCTCGACGGCGCGAAGGACTCGATCGTCGCCAAGGTGAAGGAAGAGACGGCTGTGCCCGACGCCTTTGCCGAAAGCCAGGCGCTACTCGACGCCCGAATCGCGGTGAGCACAGCCGAACTCGAGCTGGCTCAGGCAAGCGCGGCAACCGATCTGCCGCCGGACCAGAAGCAGATGAAGATTAGCGCGGCGCAACTCAAGAAACAGAAAGCGGTGGCAGCACTTCGCGAACTGGAAGGACACTGAGCCATGCGGATCGCCAACTTTGTGACCGCGCTGTTCCTTGCCTTTGCCAGAGCCGGTCAGGCGGCGCCGGCGATGGAGGCCGAGGAACTGGTCGTCGAAGCGCTGCCGCCGCATCTGAGCGCCCGCGTCGACGAGAACGAGCAGGCGCTCCAGCTGCCCGCGCTGGAAGACGCGCAGCGTTGGGTGGTCGAGGATCTGACCCTTTGGGACATGTCCCAGGGGCCGGTGCGGGTCTGCTTCATGGATGGCGGCGTTGCGCTCAAGCGGCGCATAATGACCGCCGCGAAAGGGTGGGAAGTGCCGGGATCGTCGGTCCGGCTCGACTTCGGGAACGCGTCCAACCCGCGCATTTGTGGCGGCACCGAGCCCAGTCACATCCGCATCGGCTTCCGCTACAAGGGCTATTGGTCGCTGGTCGGCCAGCATAGCGTTAATTCAGCGCGCCAGTTCGAGCAATCGATGAATTTCGAAGCCTGGGACGTGCGCGATGTGGACGATGCAACGCTGCGCCGCATCGTGCTGCACGAGTTCGGGCATGCGCTGGGGCTCCACCATGAGCATCAGAATCCGCAATCGACCTGTGAGCAGCAGTTCGATTGGGACTATGCCTATCGCGAACTGGCCTTGCCGCCCAACCGGTGGCCGCAATCCGAGGTTGACCTCAATCTGCGCCGGCTGGTGGGGGGCTCCTATAGTTCGAGCGCGTACGATCCCGCGTCGATCATGATCTATTCGCTGCCCTCGCGCTTCTACAAAGACCGTGAGAATGCGACTTGCTTCCGGCCCGCGCCGAACATGCTGTCGGCTGGCGACAAGACCGCGATCGCGACCAAGTATCCACGGGATCTCCCGCAACAGTTCGTGCTGCGCGAAACGACATTCGAGCGCTATAGCGCGCTGGTGCGCGGGCGGAACCTGAATATTCTGCAGCAGTTGGAGGCGGCCAACGCCTCCGCAGTATTCGCTCCGTCGATCGGGCTGGCGGACAAGGTGAACGGCCTGAACCAGTCCCAGCGGCTACGGGCCGTCCTTCCGCAGAACTCGCCTCGCAACAATTAGGCCGTGCCGCTGCCATAGGGCCACGTGATCACTTCGAGCAGATGGTCGCCGGAGTCCTCGAAATAGTGGCCCCGTTCGCTGTGATGGCGAATGAACTCGCCTGGCTGCGAGCCCGCGAGATCGGCCCAAGCTAGCCACATTAGCTCTAAATTGACCGCGGGCATGCCCCAAATCACGGCCTCCACAGCGCGTCGGTGGAAACTACGGGTCCGAAGTTGCTTAGGGGAATAGGCGATAGCGGCAGCCGTGCCGAAGGTGGGTTTGTTGGACATTGCGGCCCGACCCGAGCCGCTTGACGGCGTCGCTCAGACACATGCGCGAATGTCTGCTGCTGGTGTGAGCCGTCGTTCAGCGACCGGGCCAGAAAGAGGGCAGAGCGTTGAAAGCCCGCTAAACAACGCTAACCGAGAACATTCCATGAAAACGCGGATTTGAGTTGTCGCCGCCGGCCTGACTGTCCCGGCCAATCGGAATCATGCTAACGAGACGGCGT
>JBILPK010000167.1:0-7338 GCA_044373875.1 Polymorphobacter sp. | reverse complement strand
CATTGTTTGCCGTTGGCATTATCTACGCCGGCCACGGCCTCTGCCTCGAGATTCTTCCGCGCGTTTTTTGCGCTCCGAAAGCTTGCCAGACTGCTCTCCCGAACGCACGGCCGACTTTCGAGCTGTGACGCGACGTACCTTCCTGTCAACGTTGCCGGTGTCTGCGCCCGCCTCGTCATAATCTTGCTCAAGGGGCTTAGAGCTCTGGCCTAGGGCCGGCGGTGCCATCAATCGTGAGGCATCTCGGGACAAGGGAACACGTGCTTGCTTGGCAGACGTGGTTACGCGTCGGGGCGACTTGAGATCTTCCCCTACCCCTTGCATCTTGCCCGTCACGCCAGGTTTTCGGGACGGCCGCTTCTCGGAGACGGCCTTTGGCACCTTTTTCTGACCGAGCGCGATGGCCGTCAATGGCAGCGGAGCCTCCAGTTCAATGCCGAACAGGGCAGCCATATCGTCATCGGCCAGGACACGTTCGTTCGTCGCTGCCAGCTCTGTCGAAGACACATCAACGTCGAGAGCGATGAGTTCGTTACGATCAACGCCGCGCAGAGTGAAAAGCGCATCCGGATCGGCATCGAACCTTGCGCCCACACCATAGAGCACAGCGGCAACATGTTTGCACATCTCTGCCCAATCGGGGCACGTGCAAGTCATCTTGATCTCGCGGGGGCCGGGAAACAGGCCATCACCCTCCCGGCAAACCCGTTCCATCACCTGCTTCGCCAATTTTCCCTGCAACAGTTCGACGATCGAGCCAATCGAGCCGGAGCAATCGGCGCAAATCTTACGCCAGCGCTTCGCGGCGGCCGGGGCGATGTCGATGCGCACCTCGTAAATCTGCGAACCGCTGACCAGAGCCTTGACGCTGCCCTCGGCGATTGACAGATCGACGACCGAACCATTCCTGACGTAAGTTCGCCCACGCGGCAGGCGATTGTCATAATCGGAATAACGCTCAAGATTGTCGCACCACGCCTTACCCCAGAAGCTTGCCGCGATGCGCCGACCTTCGATGACAACTGGCGAAACCGTCTGTCCCTTTTTCAACAACAGCTTGACCTGTTTTGCGGTATTGGCCCGCCGCTGTGCGACCGGCACGTAAGGCTTGTATCCCCAATAGCTCATACCGGTTCCGTTATCGCGCTGGACAGATCAAGCCTGACCAGATCAAGCAGTTCGCGATCCCCCAATTCTGTGAGATTGATCTCGCCGCCACCGCCACCCAGCAACTGCGCTGCCATCTGTTGTTTTGCTTCGATCATTTCATCAATCCGCTCTTCGACAGTGCCACGGCAGACGAACTTGTGCACCAGCACGTTGCGTTTTTGTCCGATCCGAAAGGCACGATCAGTTGCCTGATTCTCGACCGCAGGATTCCACCAACGGTCAAAGTGCACAACATGCGAGGCTGAAGTCAGCGTTAAACCCGATCCGCCAGCCTTGAGCGACAGAACGAAGAAGGGAATGCGCTCGTCCTCTTGAAACCGGGCCACCAGATCCTTGCGCTTGCACACCGCCGTCTCGCCGCTGAGGGAAAGGCCCGGCCTGCCAAATACCCCTGTCAACACAGAAGACAACGGCTCGATAATCTCGGTAAACTGGGTGAAGACCAGCATTTTTTCCTGACGGCTCGCCACCGTCATGGCAATGTCGACAAGCCGGTCGAATTTGCCGCTATCGCCATGCGCCCAGTCAGGTGCCCCACCAAGGGCAGAATGGTTACAGATTTGTTTCAGCCGCATCAGGGTCGACAGAACAAGGCCGCGCCTGCTCATATCGTCACCGGCCTCCCCGAGCAGCCGCTCAAAATTGTCGACCGTGTTCTGATACAGCGCCGCCTGCTTGCGGCTCAGCGAGCACCAGGCTTTCACCTCGGTCTTGTCAGGCAGATCGGCAATCACCCGGCGGTCAGTTTTCATCCGCCGCAATATATAGGGCGCAACGAGTTTGCGCAGGGGGGCGTAGTTCGGTGGCTGTTGTGCGGCAAGGCCTTTGGCAAAGCCGCGAAAGGCACGCGAGGTCCCGAGCAAGCCGGGGTTGAGAAAGTCGAAAATAGACCACAGATCGCCCAGATTGTTTTCAACCGGTGTGCCGGTCAGCGCAATCCGTCCCTCCGCGCGCAGTGCCTTGACGGCGCGTGACTGTTTGGTTGCGGCGTTCTTGATCACCTGCGCCTCGTCGATAACAACCAGATGCCAATGCGTCTGCGCCAGCCAGTCCTGTCGCAGCAACGCGCCATAGGAGGTCACCACCAGGTCGGACTGGCTGAGAAACGAATCCGGTGCCGCCAGTTCATCGCGCGACACGAATGCTGGATGCGCGATGAACACCTGCAAAGACGGGGCAAAACGTTCGGCTTCTGCGGCCCAGTTGGCCAACAGCGAAGCCGGGGCAACAATCAGGATCGGGCGCTTGGCCTGCGCGGATGAGCGCAAGGTCAGCGCGAGCGCCAGCACCTGCAATGTCTTGCCCAAACCCATGTCATCGGCAAGGCAGGCGCCGAGCCCCAGGCGCGTGAGGAACGACAGCCACTGCACGCCGACTTGCTGGTATGGACGCAGGTCCGCCCTCAGCCCATCGCCAGGTAGTTCGGCATCCAGCGTCTGCGGGTTCCGGCAAGCGGCAAGCGTCTCGGCGAACCAGGAGCCGGCCCGCACATGGCCCCATTGCACCGGGAGCGCGGCCGCATCGCCCTGTTCCTCTCCGATGCCGGCACCGGCAAGCAGCCGCATTGCCTGGCCGAACGATATGCCTTCCGTTTTGGCCAACCGTTCGATTCCACCATAGCGATCCAGCGCCGCCGCCAATCTGTCGCGATCGATTTCGATCCATTTGCCGCGCAGCAACGCCAGTCCGTCGTTGGCGGCCAAAAGCTGATCGATTTCAGCGCGCGTAAGCGCCTCGCCATCGAGCACCACCTCGATCGAGAAATCGAGCAGTTGCTCGGCTCCCACTTTTGAAGGCTCGCTGGCACCGACAATGGCCTCTACCGCCGGGCGGGCAGGGCGCTGGCTGGGCCATGATGCCGGCATCCGTACGATGATCCCCGCCTGCTCCAGCGCGGTCAAATCCGAAAGCATCTGCATCGCCTCGCCGGGCGTCCACCGCAGGGGATGGAAGATTTCGCCGGAATCGACGATGGCCTTGAGCCACCCGCAACGCTCGCTGGCCCGACTGACCGGTTCTAGCAGTTTCAGCAGTTGGGCTTTAGCGCCAGCTCCGGCAAATTCGCGCAGAGCGCCGCCAAGCGGCGCATGCCGCAAGGCGTTTTGCGCACCGAGCCCGGGTACGTATGTTGCGAGAAAGGCAAATGGCCTTTCAGCGTCCTTGCGGTTTTCGGCAAGATTGAAATGAACCCGCCCAATATGCCGCCAGCGACTATCGTGGCGCGCAAGATAGGCTGCGAGATCCTGCCCGCTGGCGGCGAGGTCGGCCTCAAGGGCAACCCCCAGCGCTGCCCATAATTCAGCAAGCACTGCGGCATCAAGATATTCGCCGCCGCGCATCGGAGGCGCTGCATCAACAAGGCCGTTGAGGTTGTCGGCGTTTGGGCAGACCGCTTCATCCGTTTCAGCATGACAGCGCGCCGCGATGAAGCTGCAGGCGAAGTTTTGCCAAAATGCCAAGTCAGGCGGTAGGGGTGTATCGGTGACCAGGCCCAACGCGAGAAGCCCAACGCCAGCCCCATAATCAAAGGCATCGCTGATGTGCGCCGCGACCTCAGCGTCGAGCGCCAATCCCTCGTCCGCTTTATTCAGATGCAACGTGCCATGCGGGGATAACGCCGAGATCAGGCCTGTTTGCGCCGGATTGGTACGCTCATAATCGCCGGGTCGTTCCTCGGCTTGCTTGGGCGCTCTGTTCACGCCGCCTCCACCATTTTCTTGCTGATGTTATTGCGAAGTGGACGGAAAGTTCCTTCGAGCCGATCTGCACCATCCCAGTCGTAAATGCCGGTGAGGTTGATGTGCTCCCAGATTTGCGGGGAGATATGACGAATGATGTCGTCCGGCAATTCGTGGCCTTCTTTTCGCAAGCTCTCGACGACGCGTGAAAGGTAGATTGTGTTCCACAAGATGATGGCGCTGACGACCAGATTGAAGCCAGAAGCACGGAAAGCCTGGCTTTCGAAGGACCCGTCACGGATTTCGCCGCGCTCATGGAAGAAAACTGCCCGGGTCAGCTTGTTGCCAGCTTCGCCTTTGTTCAGCCCAAGCCGGCAGCGGTCGCGCAATTGCTGGTTGGAATACCATTCAATCATAAAAAGGGTTCGCTCTATCCGGCCGATACCACGCAGCGCGCGCGACAGTGTGTTTGTTTTTGGAAGTGCGGCGAGCTTTTTGAGCAGCGTCGACGGGGCAACGAGCCGGTCTGTGATCGAGACGCCGGCACGCAGGGCTTCATCCCAGCCCGCGCGGATTGCATCGGCGTCGATACGATCGCCAATATGATGCCTGATCGATGGGTGAGCATCTGCGCCTTCGAAGCAGTGCAGGCGCCAATCCTTGAGATCGCGCAGCCGCGGCGCAATGCGCTTTCCGGCCAGGGCAAACAAACCAAAGACGTGCTCGCTGGCGCCGCCGGTGTCGACGTAATGCTCGTCGATTTCTATTTTGCTCTCGTGCCCATAGAGCCCGTCGAGCACATAGACCGCTTCGTCCTCGGTGGCGCCCATCGGCAGGATGTGGAAATGGCCGTATTGGTCCGAGACCCAGGTGTAAAACTTGCTGCCGGGATCACCGCCGTAATGGGCGTTGACGTCGCTTCGCCTGGCGCCCCGGCCGGCGGCGCGAAAGAACTGGCCATCCGAGGATGACGTCGATCCGTTGCCCCAAAGCTTGGTAAATGGATGCGCCAGATGGGTATTCACGATCGCGGCCAACGCCGATTTGTACGTTTCTGGTCGAATGTGGAAAAGTCGGGCCCAAGTGATCTGCCGTTCACTGATCCCGACCAAGGCATCAGCCATGCGCTTGGCGCCCAGGTTGGTCGCGTCACCAAGGACTGCTGCAAGCAAAGCTGACGGAAGCCGAACCGTGTCACCTGTGCGTAAGTGCGTAAACAGATTGGCGAAGTTGGTCCACGCATCTACCTCGGCCAAAAGGTCAGTAATGTCGACCTTGGGCATGTGGTCGAGGATTAACCCATGCCTATCCGCTTGACGCATACATACGCTGAGTTTAGCGTTTGTCCCATGGCTTATATGACAAGGTAGAAGGCAAATGACAGTTAGCTCTGATGTCTCAACAGAAGAACAGCAGCTTGATGCGCTGTCGCCTGAGGTTGTTGCGGCTTACGCATCAGGCAAGATCACCTGGAGCCAAATCCGTGAACGGTTGGGTGTGCTAAATTTCGGGCTGTTGCTACGCAGGCTTGGTGAAGAAAATCTACGGCTGCCGCGAGCAGCCGCGAACCGACCCACGCAAGCGCGAGCGTGGCTGCGAGAAGCCCTGCAACAAGCATCGGCACAATGAGCCGTTACGCACTTATAATTCCAGACAGTTCGCCTCTCATTACGCTGGCCGCTGCAGAGGCGCTGGATACGCTCCTCAAACCCGGTCTTCCAGTGCTGATCCCGGACGGGGTTCACTGGGAAGTGACCCGGTTCATTGACCTCCAGGGAGCGTCCGAGGTCGTGCAGTGGATGGCTGATAACGAAAACCAGGTCCACCTGAGAGTTACCCAAGAATTCCTCAATCACCAGGTCCTGATTGCTGCGGGGACTAAAAAAATCCGCAATCTCGGTGAAAACTGCGCGCGGGAACTCATTGACAGAGAAGCCGAGAGAGACCCCTCTTCACGATCTATCCTCATTTATGAGGATAGCGACGTCACCCTTCTAAAAATCATCAATGCGGCACGAGTTGATACGTTAACAACCGCAGACTTTCTCACAGAGTTAGAACACGCACACCTCATCCAGTCGGCCGACCGCATCCTCGATGACGCCGTGACAGCAGGACGTCAGTCGGGAATTCGCAATCGAACGCATGGCCACGCCCTGCATGCCTTCGTTCAGAATCAGCGCGACAAGGGACGGTAAACAAAATCGGCAGCAAAAATCCCTCGCATGCTATGTGCCAGGAGCACTGATGGACATATTCGAGCGCACCGAACTTACATTCCCCTCATCCATTCGGGATTTTCAAAAGCTGTTTCCCGATGATGCAGCCTGCGCAGCTTACCTAGAAAAAGCACAATGGCCAAACGGCTTCATCTGTCGCCATTGCAGCCACAATAACGAGCCGTTCCGACTCACAACCCGCCCCGGCATTCTGACCTGCCGAAGCTGCCGCCGACAAAGCGGCTTGCTCAAAGGCACTGCGATGGAACGTAGCCACACGCCGCTGAGCATATGGTTCTGGGCTGCATACCTCATCACCAGCCAAACGCCAGGCATGTCCGCGGTCCAATTCCAGCGCCAACTCGGACTCTCGCGTTACGAGACAGCCTTTGCCATTCTACACAAGCTTCGTGCAGCCATGGTTCGGCCGGACCATGATCGGATCGGCGGATTGCCCGACACCTACGTTGAGGTTGACGAAACACTGATCGGCGGAAGGACGCGCGGGGAAGGACGCGGCATTCACCACAAAACGCTCGTCAGTTGCGCTGTTGAAGTCAAACGTCGCGAAGCGGAAGACAGATCAAGCAGCCGCAGGGACGAACGCTATGCAGGTCGCATCCGTCTGGCCGTGGTGCCAGACAGAAGCGACGATTCACTTACCGGCTTCGTCCGAAGCGCCGTCGTTCCAGGCGCGCTCATCGTCACCGACAACTGGAACGGCTACGTCGGTTTACAAAAGGCGGAATACCAGCATCGCCCGATCGCCATTTGCGGCGAACCCGAAATCGCAGACGAGTTCCTCCCGATGGTCCACCTTGTCTTCTCGAACTTAAAGACCTGGCTGAACGGCATCTACCACGGGGTCAGCGAGAAGCATCTCCAAGGATACCTCAACGAGTTCACATTCAGATTTAACCGGCGCTTTTATCCCATGAATGCATTTCGCTCGTTACTAGGCATAGCCAGCACAGCAACGTCGCCGACCTATGAAGCGCTCTACTCGGCCAAATGGCACCATCCTAGATGTGGTGGTCGTGTGTCTTAACCGGATAGGCATGCGTCCAATCACGACGCCGAAAGGATTGTGCAACCTGAAGTCTGGAAAGTATCCATTCGGCGACGACCATCGGGCGTAATTTTATCTCGCGCGCGCGAGCGATCAGGCCGCTTGCTTGATCTTGATTGTTTGCCCTGTCGGTATCCAGTTCCAGGGGAGCAGTTCTTCGATGCGGGTCTGTGGATGATCCGGCATTCTGGCGATAACATCG
>JBILPK010000350.1:0-2525 GCA_044373875.1 Polymorphobacter sp. | reverse complement strand
ATAACGGACCGGTTCTCTTCAGGCGGACGCCCCCGCCCCCGGGTCGCCGCATCAATCGGCAGCAAACCCTTCAAAACACGCCACTCAGCTTCGCTCAGATCGCCCCGGCTCAAGCTTGCCTCCAAAAGGAAGCCTTGAATCAACCACCGAGTCTCGCGTCAACCAATTTGTCCACGCCACCTAGCCCACTACGTCGATGCCTCAGGCTACTCAGCTGGCTTTGCCGGGCCTGCGCGGCGGTCAACTGTTCAAGATCAATTTCACCTTCGGCTGCCGCATCGCGCAAGACACGATCGATGGCTTTATTGCGGACCACGACGATATTGGTGCCGTCCGGGTTATGTCGATAGGGAGATATCCATGCGTCGCCGAACGCTATGTCGGCCACCTCGGCATACACGTCATCGCAGTAATCGCAGGCCTTTGGCTTGAAATAACCGGCACCATAGTCCGTGGCCTTGAGTTCCTGGACCCGTCGCACGCCATCGGGCTTATCGCCGTCGTTGCCATTCGCCCATATCTCGACGCATTGTTCATGCGCTGTTTGGCTTAACGTTTTTCCCCGAAAATTGATGCGGTTGACCTTACGTGGCGCTACTCCCATCTGATGCGCGAGATAATCGGCATAGCGCCGACCTTTCAACCCACCGCAAATCACGCCCGAAATCATAACAAGGCGGCTGCCTATCTCCGCATCCTGGTCTGCCAATACCCTAAGTCCCCGCGCGAAGCATGGAAGGGCGGTCACTGCGAACCGACCCGGGGTCTGGCGGAGCCGAGCGATCACCGAATCGAACTCGACCGGGAAATAGGCCGAAGCACTGCAATTTTCGAGATAGGAACCGGCGGTCGTGTGGATGGCGCTGGTGAACAGGTCGCCGGCATCGCCAAATGCCTTGCTATCAACGGTGACGACGAAATCGATCGCGCCAGTTTCCAGTAAACGGGCCAACAGCCATCGCGTCAGTCCGCCGGACCCAGCCAACGCCCGATGTTTAGCGGACCAACCAGCATAGATCGCCTCGTAACGCCCGATCGCATCGTCCTGGTAACGCGCCGCCGGGAATAGGCGTTTGGCCATGGCTGTTTCATCGGGGGAATCGGCAAAAGGGCATACTTGTGATGCGCGCTCGAGCCGACGCAAATCGCTCGGGCGTTCGACCACCTGGCGGAATCCGGCCGGTGTTTCGGCGAGCCGGAACTCAGGGTCAAGCGCAGCACACATACCGCATCCGATGCAAAAATTTTTGTCGGTGACATTGGAGATAGAAGTCGATGCCATTGATTATTCTCGCATCTCATATATTCGTGCTGGGCGTATATGCGTAAAACATGCTTGTGCTTTGCGGCGCCTCTCAGCCTGACTTTGGCGTGTAGGTTTGCACACTGCCGGTATAGCTGAGGTTTGCGGTATCAGCCGCCGTGCTCGCCAACGCCGCCACCGAAGCGCGGGTCAGCAAAATAATTCGTCACATAGATATAAACCCCAATTGCAGCAGTGCCTTCACTGCCGCAGCCCGTCGCGCAAACACGCTTTGCCGTCGCCCGGCAACCCCCATTATGGAGAAATGTCCGCGACAAATAGTAAATTTTATCAAATAGTTAAATGAAAATTGCGAATCGATACGGAATGGGTTTTCGACGCGGCCTTCCGCACCCCTACGATTGTTTGCGCCGTCTTGGTCATGCCCCGGGGACGTGCTTTAGGTTCTGGCGGTAGCGCGGCTCATCGGGCAATGTCCAACATTCAAATGACCGGCTCTGTCACAACCAGACGCTCATGCCGCCAATTGGGAGCTGGGACAATTGGGTCGACAGCAGCCGTGCCTGTAGTGTCCGCAAGGGGACCCCTGCCGCCATAAAGGGCGAACTGAAAGCCTCTGCGCTGGATTGAGGCCCAGGGCACTGGCACTTGTCCGGAAAAGCACCTATCTTTGTAACTTAACGAAGGATGCCGCGATGTCGAGTAAGGGTCAGCACGTCGTCCCGTCGCCTGACGGTTGGAGTGTAAAGCGAGGTGGCGCAGCCAAGGCGTCCAGTACGCATGCAACGCAGCAGGAGGCAGTAGATGCCGCAACGCGCATAGCGCGTAATCAAAAGACCGAATTGTATATTCACGGTCGAGATGGGCGGATTCGCGAGCGGAATTCCTTCGGTCGCGACACTCATCCGCCTCGCGGATGATTCCAGCTACTCCACCGTTTGAACGGTCCGTTTTCATAAATTGCCCCTTTGACGAGAGTTACGCGCCCCTGCTTCAAGCTATCGCGTTCTGCGTCACCGATCTTAATTTTTATCCCCGTCTGGCACCGGAGAAAGCGGACAACGCGGCCAACCGACTTGATCGGGTAGTCGATTTGGTTCGAGGCTCGAAGTACGGCATCCACGACCTCAGCCGATGTAGGGCCGACGCTGCAGGTGACTACGCACGCATGAACATGCCGTTCGAGCTCGGCATAGATCATGGCTGTGCGCGCTACGGTGAAGGTGAGCTTGCTATCAAGGCGATTTTGGTACTCGAGCAC
>JBILPK010000349.1:0-2532 GCA_044373875.1 Polymorphobacter sp. | reverse complement strand
GCCCGCCACTGGGCAATGCCCGATGACCGACCCCGCATCCAGGCCGCCATCGAAGCCGTCGCCGAAGTCGGCAACCCGACGATTGTCGCCACCCTGACGGTCATTGCGGCGCTGCTGCCGATGCTGTTCGTCTCGGGCCTGATGGGGCCGTACATGGCGCCGATCCCGGTCAATGCCTCCGCTGCGATGGTGTTCTCGTTCTTTGTCGCAGTGATCTTTGCGCCCTGGCTGATGGTGCGTTTTGCGAGGCAGGCCCTGGCGAAGCCGGCGCACGGCCATGATGAAAGCGGCGGCAAGCTTGGCGCGCTCTACGCGCCCGTCGCGCGCCGGATCATCACCGATCGCACCTCGGCGCGCAATTTCCTCATCCTCGTCGGCGTCGCGACACTCGTCGCCTGCTCGGCCTTTTATTTCAAGGCGGTGACGGTCAAGCTTCTGCCCTTCGACAACAAATCCGAAGTCCAGATCGTCGCCGATCTGCCCGAAGGCACCAGCCTTGAAACCACGGCACGCACCCTTGATGCCATCGCCGCCATTGTCCGCACGCTGCCCGAAGCGACTGCGATGGAGGCCTATGCCGGCACCTCGGCGCCGTTCAACTTCAATGGGCTCGTCCGCCATTACTTCCTGCGCGACCGGCCCGAGATGGGCGATGTCATGGTGACCTTGCTGCCCAAGGAAGACCGCGATCGTGCCAGCCACCTCGTCGCGCTCGACCTGCGCGAGAAGCTCAAGGCGATCCCGCTGCCGGCCGGTGGCTCGCTGAAGGTCGTCGAAACCCCGCCCGGTCCGCCGGTGATGGCGACGCTGCTCGCCGAAATCTATGGCCCCGATGCGCAGACCCGCCGCGACACAGCGGACAAGGTGGAAAAGCTGTTCCGCTCGGTGCCCTATATCGTCGATGTCGATACCAGCCATGGCCAGCCGCGGCCACGCTTGCGGCTGGCCGCCAATCGCGACCGGCTCGATTACTTCGGCCTGTCGGAACGCGAGTTGCAGGATTCGATCGGCGCGCTGATGGGCAGCCGCACCCTCGGCTATGCGCCGCGCGGCGACGGCCGCACACCGCTGCCGATCACCATCGCGCTACCGCAATCGGCGCGCAGCTGGAGCCAGACACTGGCGAGCACGCCCGTCGCCGTGTCACGTGCCGATGGCAGTCCCAAGCTGATCGAACTCGGCGAGTTGGTTTCAGCCACGCACGAGGCAGGCAGCTACAACGTCTACCGCCGCGACGGCCGCGACGCCGAGATGGTAACCGCCGAACTCGCCGGCGACTATGAGGCGCCGATCTACGGCATGTTCGCCGTTGACAGCGCCATTGACAGTTTCGACTGGAAGGCCGCCGGCCTCGCCAAGCCCGATGTGCGCTTCAACGGCCAGCCCGATGACGAATCAAAGCCCAGTCTGCTGTGGGACGGCGAATGGGAAATTACCTGGGTGACGTTCCGCGACATGGGGGCGGCATTCGGCGTCGCGCTGATCGCCATTTACGTCCTCGTTGTCGCCCAGTTCAAAAGCTTCAAGCTGCCGCTGGTCATCCTGACGCCGGTGCCGCTGACGCTGATCGGCATCGTTATCGGCCATATGATCTTCAATGCGCCGTTCACCGCGACGTCGATGATCGGCTTCATTGCGCTTGCTGGCATCATCGTGCGAAATTCGATCCTGCTTGTCGATTTCATTCGCCACAGCGCCGCACCGGGAAAGCCGCTGCGTGACACACTCCTTGAAGCCGGCACGATCCGGTTCAAACCGATCGTTCTCACCGCTGCTGCGGCAATGATCGGCGCGTCGGTGATCCTCACCGATCCGATCTTTCAGGGTCTCGCCATTTCGCTGCTGTTCGGGCTTGCATCATCGACGCTGTTGACCGTGCTGGTCATCCCCGCGATTTACATCGTGCTGCGCGATGATGGCTTGCCGCCCGCGATCAGCGCTGGGCCCGAGGAGGCGCGAAAGCCATGATGGCCGGAACCGGCATCGAACTGCTCGCCAGCCGCGCAGCGGAAGCGGCTAGCACGTTGAAGCTAATCGCCAATGAACAGCGGCTTTTGCTGCTGTGCCGGTTGAGCCAGGGTGAATGCCCGGTCAGCAGCCTCGTAGAGATGACCGGCCTCTCGCAATCGGCGGTGTCGCAGCATCTGGCGCGGTTGCGTAAAGGCGGCATGGTGCAGACGCGACGTGAAGCGACGACGATCTTCTATCGGGTCGCCGATCAGGGTGTCCATGATCTGATCAACATGCTGTGTGACCGCTTTGGCGGCGCGCAGCCAGTCGGAGCCGCATGAGTTGAAAGTCATTCGGACATTCGCTGTGCTGCCGATGCTCGCAGTGATCGCAGCATCGCCGCCAGCAGACCCATCGTTCGACGCGGCCACGGCGCTGTCGCGCGACCTGTCGGTTCAATTCCAGCAAGAGCTTGGTGGGGCCTTGCAAAGCGCCATCAAGGCGCAAGGAACGGCAGGCGCAGTGACCGCCTGTGCTACCATAGCGCCCGAAGTGGCGGCGCGCCTTTCCGCTGAAAGCGGC
>JBILPK010000166.1:0-7365 GCA_044373875.1 Polymorphobacter sp. | reverse complement strand
GTCGTGCCGGCATCGGTGGAGATGGCTTCGAGGCCGACCGTCGTTGCAGCGATGTTGGCCGATGCCAGCGCGCCGGTGATGTTGTTGAGCACCGAAACCGTGCCAGTGGTCGTGCCCGACGACACGATCGAACCGGTAATGGCGGAGGCCGTCGCCGTAGTGGTCGACGACTTGAACAGCGGCGTGCTGGCCACGATCTGCGCGTCGGCAACCGACGTATCGGCGGCACCGGCGGTGGCGGTCGTCACGATCGTTGCGTCGGCGGCATGCGCCGCGGTCACGCCGAACGAGGCCAGCAGCACCGTACCGGTACCCTGCAGCAGCGCACGCCTGTAATTTCGGATGTTGGCCATTTGAATTTCCCGAGTGCAGAATATGAAGAAATGTGAAATAATTCAACGATATTAGTAAAAATTGCCTGCGAATTACTAAAATATTCAGGCATTTCTCCGCCACCAGGAGCTAATATAAAAACTAACGAAAATAATTAAGTTTTTTGAATTTTAGTGAAAAATATTGACATCACTACTGTAATAACTTTGCGTAACCTGTTTTATCAATACCGTATAACCCGCAGATCTCTGGCAGATGTAAGGGGCGTCACGCTTTAACACGTGGTCGCGATGTGGAATGCCTTGCGGCGCCGGGCCTGATGTACGGCCGTGTGCGATCTGGCGGGGCGCGCTAATGGCGGCTGCTGGCGTAGCCCGACATTCAACAACTCCGCGGGCATTGGTGGCTTTGTCACAGGGGCGGTTTTTCGCCCGTAGCCAACCCAATCAACAAATGGTGGCAGGTTTCCCCTTGATCGAGGGTCCGGACGCGCTTGGCTGCCGGGCGAGGGTCCGGTAAATTGTCGGCCTCGACACCTTAAACACGTCCGACAGGTCTCCTTGCGGACACTCTTGCCCCGGTATGGCGACGCGACAGTCGCAGATGTCATTATTGATTACCGCGGAGCTGATTGGCGCGGAAGATCCGCACGTGCTAGATTGTGTACAAGCGGGCACAGGAGAGCGACAATGACGGCATCAACGACCATGACCATCAGGGTGACCGCAGAGACCAAGGAGCGCCTCGGCCAATTGGCGCGCGAGACGCGTCGTAGCCGTTCTTTCCTGGCGGCCGAAGCAGTCGGTCGCTACCTCGATCGAGAACAGGCGATCATCGACGGGATCAAGCGTGGACGAGCGGACGTCGCGGCAGGTCGTCTTGTCTCCAACGATGCTGCCTTCGCTGAGTTGACCGCCGCCATTGCAGCCGCCGGGAGTGAGCGCGACCGGTGACACGACCTCTACTCTGGTCGCGTGACGCGCTCGATGACCTGAAGAAGCAGTTGGTCTACATTGCGGTCGACGATCCGATTGCTGCCGCCCGGGTCGTGGATCGTTTGCGCAAGGCTGCTGCCCATCTTGAAGACTTCGCTACGGGGCGCCCGGGGACGGTGGTCGGCACCTACGAGAAATCCGTGACCGGCCTACCTTACATGATCGCCTACGAAATCGTTCCGCGCGACGCTGGCGAAGTCGTCGCTATCCTGCGCGTGATCCATACGGCGAGAGACTGGCCGGAGGAAACATGGCCGTCTGATTGATGGTCCCCTTGCGGATAGGCCAACGACAGCCGAACACCGGGGTTTCCGCGGAAAATGTTAGGGCAGCAATTCGCTGACCAGCGATGGTTTGCGGGCGATCATGGCAAGCAAAACCTGCGCCGGGCCGGTCGGACGACGACGTCCCTGCTCCCAGTTGAGCAGTGTGCCCCTGGCCACGCCTATGCTGCGGGCGAAGGCGCCTTGCGACAGTCCGGTGCTGGCACGGATCGCGGCGACATCGACGACAGGCACCGTAACCTGATGGACGTGGGCGCCGTGATCGTTGCCGTCGGCAAACGCCAGTGCTTCGCCCAGTCCCTGCTTGATACTGCTAAAAGCGGTCATTGAGATCCTCCGTATCGCGCCACCAAAGCCTTGCTCATGGCAACCAATTCCGCCTGCTCGGACTTGCTCAAATTGTCTTTCTCGTTCTTGGCGAAGACCGTCAGGAGGAAGATTGGCATCTCCAGTCCGCCAAACACGTAGATCGTTCGGTATCCACCACTTTTGCCACCGCCTTCACGAGCGATGCGGACCTTGCGAAGCCCACCACCAAGCGAAATTCCCGCTTCAGGGTTTCCAGCGATGAAGTCGACAACTCCCGTTCGCTCGTCGTCCGTCATGATTGCCTTGGCGCGCCGCAGGAATTCCGGCAGCTCCACGACAGTCTGCAGTCTCGCCATTCCGTCTTTCTATACGCCAGTGACGCACAGGTCAACGGCCGTGCAACTAGGATGCTGACGGTCCCCTTGCGGACACCCAGGGCACGACTGTTGTCGCTTAAAGGTGGCCGTTCCAGCCCGCAATCTGTGTTGCCAAAACCTGACATGCCTAACGTCGCCGTTGCGGCTGACCGATACGGCCTCCCAGACCCCGGCCTCACTCCAGCGCCGAAAGCGCCAGTAAATCTCTTTTCCAGTTTCCTTGCTTGGGCGGGACGTCGCGCCATGGCGTGCCGCAGCGAAGGCGCCAGCGTATGCCGTTGATGCTGGACCGGTTGTCTTGAGGCGGCTGCCCAGCGCCCCGATTTGTAGCGTCAATCTGCAGCAAATCCCTCAGAACGCACCATTGGCAATGGATTCATTTAACCACTGCCGTCAGATTCGTTACCTTTGCGTGAAGAGCAAAACGGCGTGCTTGCTGTCATGGAATTTTACCAAAACCCGAAAAATTCGGTTTCTATGTTATCGGGAATGGCATAGTGAATGCCTTAAGAAGAAAAATCCCTTGGAAATCAGTATGTTCGCGTTAACTGATCCTGAGCTCAAATTTTTATTAGTTTGTGATTTTTTTGAATCGTACTCGGAATTGCCATTGTGGTTTGATGAGACCGGGATTCCCATTCAACTCTTTTCCAGCGATTTGTTTCTACAACCCGATCAGAGGCTTGAGGCTGACATTTATGTTGTCTGCCTTGAGTGGATTCGGAGGAAGGACGTCGAGGCCATTGGCCGGGTCGCAAGTGCGAACCCCCAGGCCAAGATCGTTCTCCTGGTTTCGTTTATCGAATCCGTGCTGGTGTCATTGGCGTTCAAAATGGGTATCGCCGACGTGATTGTCGGCAGTAGCGACACTGATTACCTTCTAACGGAACTGAATAGCGTTGCCATCGATCTCGTTACCGCCACCGAGAAGGCGCGGCGGATCGCCAGCGCCGTCGCAAAACTTGAATTGCTGACGCCCCGGGAAAAGGATGTTCTGAATGGCATTCTGGATGGCAAAATGAACAAGCAGATTGCCGGCGACCTCGCGCTGAGTGTGCGAACCGTCGAGATGTTCCGGGCGTCGCTCATGCTGAAGCTGGAGATCCGCACGGTCGCCGATGCGGTCAAACTGTCACTGATCGCCAGCGACGATATCGCTTAACGCCGTGCATCGCTCCAGACCGTAGGTGCGGGCCCGACAAGATTGTTCTTTTCGGCAGCCGCGACGGAGGCGGTCAGCTGAGGTTTTGAACCGCCGGCTATCATTGCCGGTCCCTTACGGACACCTCAGCTATAAGATGAACCTTGTCCGCGACGCTGCCAACGCTTTTTGGCGACTATTCTGGATGACAATGATCAATCGCGCCGCGCCCGATGCGTCGCCCAGGCTGACCCTCACCAGCGGCGAAACCGGGATCCTTCATCGGATCGCCGAAAAGCGCCCGCCCGGATTCCCGACAAATCGCTCATTCGCGCACTACCTGAACCAGATTGCCAAACTCTGCCGATACCTCGCGCACACGCACGACCCGTCACCCGGTAACACCGTCATGCGGCGAGGATGGTCGCGTTTCGTCGATATCAAAATCGGCGCGAACCCGTTGCCTACAACTTGTAAGCAGCTAGTGGAATAAAATTTGACACTTGGCTTCCATCCTGACGGGTAAACGAATCGTACGAACTAGCACTTTGCTGCTGCTCTAAGGCATGATAGAATATTGCTTTGTTTTTCGTTAAGAAGAGTTTGGTTGCGCAAGGTGGTTAACATATTTTATCTTATTTAATTAATAATTTTGGATTAGGAATTCTAATGCTTTTGAAAATTGCCATTGCGGCGACAGTCTTGGTGGCTCTGCCGGCCTCGGCGTCGACGGTCGATTTTGATAGTGGGTCAGTGCATTTGCTCCCAGGTCAGTCGGCGGTCGTCGACGATGGATTTACTATCACCCTTAACGGCCCGGCCCATTTTCTTACAACGACAAACCAAGAAAATATTGCCGGTAATGGCACAGCGGTCCTTTTTCTTGCAGATTTTGGTACGTGGACGCTTACCGAAACGGCGCCAAGCGTTGCCGGGTTCGATTTTCTGAGCCTTGACGTGGGCGGTTCGTTCAAGAATCAAATTATCTCTCGTTCGGCCGACAGCGTTACCTTCGTTGGAACCCGTGTCCGCGGCGGCACGGTGTCGTTCAACTTCAAGCTCAATCCAAGCGTTATGGACTTAACTAACGTCCTGCTGCCGGGCCGCTTTGTCGGGCTGAGTTCGGTCGAGTTCGTCCCGACGATCAACGATAATCAGGGCGTGAACAATTTTGGATTTGTGGTCGATAATCTCGTAGTCAAGGCTGCGGCCGTTCCCGAACCTGCTAGCTGGGCGTTGATGGTCTCCGGTTTCGGCTTGGTCGGAGCGATGCTGCGGCGCCAGGTCGCGTTAGCAGCCTGAGCCGCTTCTGCCTGGTCGGCAGGGTGGCGTGTCTGGCCTATCGGGTCGACCATGAATATCCGCAAATGGCGGCTAAGTCTGGTGGGTTCAATGGATCGCCGCAACACTCTGCGCGAACATTTCAGCCGGCGTATGAAAATGCAATGTTTTGCGCGGTCGCTCATTGAGCTGGCGCGCGATTGAGCTCAGCTTGGCCTGGCTGAAGACAGATAGGTCGGTCGTGTCCGTCAACGTGGTGTAATTTCGGGTGTGGCACCGGGCCGTCATCGTCAGGCGGCCTTGGGTGTGATTTGTAGCGTAGGCACCTCCTCGATCTGTGGTGTGGCGAGCGCTGTCATGCCTTCGCGTTGCATGTAGCGGCACTGGAGCTGGTATTCGTCGTTCTGCTCGAGAAGGACGGCGCCGATCAGGCGGGTGATGCTGTCTTCATTTGGGAAAATGCCGACGACATCGGCGCGCCGCTTCACCTCCTTGTTCAGGCGTTCCAACGGATTGGTCGAGTGCAACTTGACGCGGTGCTGCTCGGGGAAGGTCATGTAGGCGAGCACGTCGTGCTCGGCGGCATCCATGCAGGCGCCGAGCTTTGGCCAGCGGGCGCGGAGCTGGTCGGCGACATTGCGCCAGGTCTGGGTGGCGGCAGCATGATCGGGCTGGAGGAAGACCTGGCGGATCGCGGCAGCGACAACGGTGTTCTGGCCCTTGGGCACATGAGCCAGCGCGTTGCGCATGAAGTGCACACGGCAGCGCTGCCAGGTTGCACCGACGACGCGGGTGATCGCCGCCTTGAGGCCTTCGTGGGCGTCCGAGATGACCAACTTGACGCCCTTGAGGCCGCGGCGAACGAGGTCCTTGAGGAAGGTCGACCAGAACGGCTCGGCTTCGCTGGGACCGATATGCAAGCCGATGATCTCGCGCCTGCCTTCGGTATTGACGGCAACCGCTATTATGGCGGCGACGCTGACGATACGGCCACCTTCGCGGACTTTCAGGTAAGTGGCGTCAAGCCAGAGATAGGGCCATTCGCCCTCGAGCGGGCGCCTCAGGAAAGCGTTCACGCGCTCGTCGATGTCCTTGCACAGCTTGGACACCGACGACTTGGAGATGCCGCTCTTCCCCATCGCCTGGACCAGTTCATCGACGCGGCGCGTGCTGACGCCGGCGATCCAGGCCTCCTGGATCACCGACACCAGCGCCTTTTCCACCGTCTTCCTGGGCTCGAGGAAGCCGGGGAAGTAGGCGCCAGTCCGCAGCTTGGGGATCTTCAGGTTGAGCGTGCCGAGCCGGGTATTCAGCGATCGGTCGCGGTAGCCGTTGCGCCAGGTACTGCGGTCGCCCGACCGCTCGTGGCGGCCGGCGCCGATCAACCCGTCGACATCGGCCTCCATGATTATCTGCAGCACGCTTTCGGCAACGCTGCGCAAGAAATCGCCATCGCCGGTCTTTGCCATCAGCTCGGCAAGCGGTAGTCTGTCGTCGGTCATCGGGAACAACTCCTCAGTTACGGTTGAAGTCTGGAAACTCCACCATATCCGATGAGCCCGGTGGCCACCGAGATCGATTTGCCGGGGGTGGGGCTCGCCCCACCCCCGGCAACGCAATCATCTACACCGGGAAATTACACCACGTGCGCGGACGCTAACCCTAAAATAGGCTTATCTAACGCTTATGCTGAGGGCGGCATCCTCTTCACAGATAGTATCCATGGGCGCATAGGGACATTGACGGCAGCGAAACAAGGCGGTGTCGCGTTTGACGGGCTTAGCTTGCGGGTCAATTGAGGAGCGGACTCAATCCGACGGCCACTTTTCTGTCGACCTTTCCCATAAATTATTTATGTTAGTCGCATACTCGTTCAGAGTCGGCACCAGATAATGTTTTCTTTAAACATTCATAAATAATATACAAATAAAAGATTTGACTATAAATGATAATCTTTTCACTCACGGAAGCTTCGGCTCGATTCATAACTGGCATGATTGCGTTCCTCATCGTGGCAGCCTTCTTTGGCTGGCTATCGCAACTAACTGGAATTCATCCTTTTATTTTAGTTTTAATTGTTATATCTTCATTTATATTGTTTTTTATCTATATTGGTAAATCAATTAAGGAAGAAAAATCCAAACCTGTGTCAATTATCAGTTTTGAAGAAGCATTATCAGCCGTTCGTCAAAATAATAATGAAATTGAGCGGTCGACTCTCAAAAAATTAGAAAACCTAGCGGCAAGCAAGCACACGGGAGCCGCTATGTTCGAAATTATTTGCGATCATCTAAAATCGCAATATGAAAATAATTCTTATGACAACGCCTGGGAAATCGAAAAGCTTTATTTATCCCTTCGGTATCGACAAAACGAAGAAAGGATAAAATTGCTACTCAAGAAATTGATTTTCAGCTTTCCACTATTCACCTCTAACTTCACCGCAGGCATGAATGGAAAAGACGGACAAATAACCGAAAATGTGAACCATATTGTCGAACAACTCTTTATTGCACTAACGACAGGTCTAAATGACAAGGAATTAGATAATCTGCTGCTGAAGCATTTCGCTCCGCGCCTCAGTCAAAAGCCGGATCGATTTCCGACAAATTTGTCTATAATAAATGTTGCCGCAATTGAGAAGG
>JBILPK010000046.1:0-21601 GCA_044373875.1 Polymorphobacter sp. | reverse complement strand
GTTCCGAAAACGACATCCGTACCGTTGTCACCAAGCGCAAAATCTCCGGCGGCACGGTCAGCGAGCCCGGCAAAGCCGCCACGGACACCATGCTCGGCCTGCTCAAGACCTGCAGCAAACTCGGCGTTTCATACTACCAGTTTCTAGGCGATCGCTTCGCGGTCCCGGGCGCCCACTTCGTCCCGCCGCTGCCCTCCCTCGTCAGGCTCGCAAAAGCCTGAACGCACGGGAATCTGCCCCGGTTACACTTATGGGTGGGGTCATCATTCGGCGCGTTTTTGCATCCAAGCAATTTTTCACCCCGAAACTTGCCCAGCTCGGCAAAAGTTTGCTCTTTTGAAGGCAGCCGTCCTGAAAAAAGAGCCGTCGATGGAACCTTTCGCGCCGTTGCGAGTTATTTATCAAACGTCGAAAAATCAGGGCCACTCGGGGGAGTTCAATCGCCATGCCAAGTCCACGTCGGATCTCGCACTGATGGTCATTCTGATTGTTGAAGACGAGCCCTTCATTCTACAAACTCTGGGGTGGATCCTCGAGGACATGGGCCATAATGTGTTGGCGGCGACCGATCTCGCAGGCGCGCTGGCGCACCTCGTGACAACGCAGACGATCGATGTGTTATTCGTCGATATCAGGCTCGCTGCCCTCGCTCACGGCGGATATGATGTTGCCGACCGGGCGATCGGGTTAAGACCCCATCTGGCCGTGCTCTATACCTCGGGCAGCTTGCCCACCCCTGACATGACCGGGCGGTTCGTCTCCGGCGGGCGCTTTCTGCAAAAGCCTTATTCGCCCGATCAGGTAGAAGCGTCTATCGCCGAGGTCTTTGGGTAGCACTTTCAACGCCAAGCGAGATCTTCACACGGTCCAGCAGGGGCCGAATATCCAGTCAGGACATGTCATCACCATTGCGCCACCTATCGTGATCGCTGACACGACAACTTACCCCACTTCCGGCGACATCGCGGGGCAAACCGAAGAGTCGATCGTCAAGGCCGACGCGCTGCAGCGCGCCATTTTCAACAGCGCAAATTTTTCGAGCATCGCCACCGATGCCAAGGGTGTAATCCAGATCTTCAATGTCGGCGCAGAGCAGATGCTGGGCTATACGGCCGTCGAAGTGGTGAACATGATCACCCCGGCGGATATTTCCGATCCGCAGGAGTTGATTGCCCGCGCCCAGGCATTGAGCGCCGAGCTGGAAACACCGATCACATCGGGTTTCGCAGCGCTGGTGTTCAAGGCCTCGCGCGGCATCGAGGACATTTACGAGCTGACCTATATCCGCAAGGATGGCAGCCGCTTTCCGGCTGTCGTCTCGGTTACGGCCCTGCGCGATGCAGTAGGCACGATCATCGGCTATCTGCTGATCGGCACCGACAATACCGCGCGGAAACGAGTCGAGCAGGAACAGAAGCAATCCGATCAGCGTCTGCGCGACCAGCAATTCTACACTCGCTCGCTGATCGAATCGAACATCGACGCGCTGATGACAACCGACCCAGCCGGCATCATTACCGACGTCAACAAGCAGATGGAGGCACTGACCGGGTGCACCCGCGATGAATTGGTCGGGGCGCTGTTCAAGAATTGCTTCACTGATCCCGACCGAGCCGAGGCCGGGATCAAACGCGTTCTCAACGAAAAATCGGTCACCGACTATGAGCTCACCGCGCGGGCTCGCGACGGCAAGCAGACTGTGGTCTCTTATAACGCAACAACTTTCTATGACCGCAATCGCACCTTGCAGGGAGTTTTCGCTGCCGCGCGCGATGTCACCGAGCGAAAGCGCTTCGAGCAGGAACTGCAACTCGCCAAGGCTGCGGCCGAAAGCGCCAGCCGGACCAAATCCGATTTCCTTGCCAGCATGAGCCACGAAATACGCACCCCGATGAATGCGATCATGGGCATTGCCGACCTGCTGGCCAAGACGGTACTTTCGCCCGAACAGGACAAATACGTCCAGATCTTTCGCCGTTCGGGCGATAATTTGCTCAATCTGATCAACGATATCCTCGATCTCTCCAAAGTCGAGGCAGAGCAGCTCCATCTTGAACAGACCGGCTTCTCGCTCGGCAATCATCTGGAAAAAGTGATCGAGATGATTCTGCCGCGCGCGCAGGAGAAGAGCCTTGTCCTGCTGTGCGAGATCGCACCCAGCGTCTGCAATGACCTTGTCGGCGATCCGACGCGGCTACGGCAGGTGCTGCTCAACCTTCTCGGCAATGCCATCAAATTCACCGAGACCGGGAAGGTCTCGTTGACCGTCGAGCCTGACCAGGATTGTGCGGTGCCGACGGCCTTGCGGTTTACCGTCACGGATTCAGGCATCGGCATCGCCCATGAAAAGCTCGCCACGGTTTTCGAGCGCTTCGCCCAGGCCGATTCGTCGACGACACGCCGGTTCGGTGGCTCAGGCCTTGGTCTTACGATCTCCAAGCGGTTGGTTGAATTGATGGGTGGGCGCATCTGGGCGAGCAGCGAACTCAGCAAGGGCAGCACCTTCGGTTTCGCGGTCCCGTTCGAAATCTGGGCAACAGCCAACCGCCCGGTCGGTGCGCCGATCGGCATTGGCAGCGATGCGCCTCTGCAGCCCTTGCGTATTCTGATGGCCGAGGATTCGCCCGACAATTGCACCATCGCCCTCGCGTATCTCGAGGACACTCCTTACCAGATCGACGTGGCCGAGACCGGGCTGATCGCGTGCGAGATGTTCAAGACAGGACATTACGACCTGGTTCTGATGGACCGGCAAATGCCCGTGATGGACGGATTGACCGCGACACGGACGTTGCGCGCCTGGGAGAAGGCCCATGGCTGGCCGGCAACCCCGATCATTGCCCTGACCGCCTCCGCCTTGAAGGGCGACCGCGAGACCTGCCTGGCGGCGGGTTGCACGGCCTATCTGACCAAGCCGATAAAGCAGGACGTTCTGCTTCAGGCGATCAGGGAGTATTCGGCCGCCGAGCCCCGCTCGTTGCGACAAGATGGCGACCTGGACAGCAGAACCCAGCGATTGGCCCGGAGACTGGCGGAGCGGGTCCCCGCATATCTGGAAAACTGCCGGCACAATGTCATCGCCATGCGAACGGCCCTGGACCGGGCTGACTTTGCTGCCGTCACGATTCTCGGGCACAATTTGCGAGGGTCGGGAGGCGCCTTTGGCTTCCTGCCGATCACCGACTTTGGCGCTGGTCTCGAGCAGGCATCCGAGGACATGGAAGTCGACAGAGCGAAAAAGCTGTTGATCGAATTATCAAGCTATCTGGACGATGTTGAAGTCACAATTTGATATCTGACAACGCTTCGAACCGGGAGAGTGTGAGATCGCTCCGATCCACAACCTCTTCCTGGAACAACGTGAGCGATTGTTTGTGATGCCATTCTGATCTCGTGGTGCCGGTTATTCATCGCGCGAAACGCGACCCCGTCAATGAAGCAGAGGATCCGTGTGCGGCAGGGTTGTGCTGCCTGACGAAGTGATGGGGTTCGCCTGACCTCTCCCGCTGTCATAATGGCTTCCGGCGCACCGCCCGATTGCCGTCGGCGGTCCGCCACGAAGGGACATTTGGATGCAAATCACCACAGACACCGCAGCGGTTGTCACTGGCGGCCCCCCCCGACTCGGGCGGGCGAGTGCCGAGGCACTGGCCGCTGCCGGCGGCCGGGTAGCGGCCTGGCAGCCCCATATGACGGTTCCGGGCGGCCCGACGCCGGGCTTGCTGCCGCCGCAGGATGGTGAGGGCGCCGGCCCGCCTTATGCCGCCAAGGCTGCCGCCAGATATTTCAACGATCGTGCCGGTTCGATCCATGCCGGAACCAACGAGATCCAGCGGAACATTTTATGGGGCGCGCTGAACAGGCGGGCAGGGTGACCGACATGCACATTACCGAGGGTGGAACCGACGCGCTGCGCGTTGAGATCCGGGCGTTTTTTGCCGACACCTATCCGCAGGACATATTGGCGCGGCTGCGCGCCGGCGAAACACTGGGCCGTGACGACCATTTACGGTCGCAGGCGGCGCTCGCCGCGCGTGGCTGGGGGGCACCGCATTGGCCCGCGGCGCATGGCGGGCCGGGCTGGACGATCGCCGAGCGCCGGCTGTTCGAGACCGAATATGTGCGTGCCGGGGCGCCGACGGTGGTGCCGATGGGGCTGATCTATGTCGCCCCGATCATCATCGCCTTCGGCACGCCTGAACAACAGCGCCGCTGGCTGCCGGACATCCTCGCCGGCCGCAGTTTCTGGGCGCAGGGTTATTCCGAACCGCATGCCGGATCGGACCTGGCAGCGCTGACCACACGGGCACGACGCGATGGCGGCGACTATATCGTCAACGGCAGGAAGACATGGACCAGCCTGGGCTTTTGGGCGGACTGGATTTTCTGCCTGGTGCGGACCGGCGCTGCCGAGCGCGGCGGCGCCGGCATATCGTTCCTGTGCATCGCCATCGATACGCCCGGGGTGACCGTGCGCCCGATCACGGCGATCGACGGCCGCCAGCACCTCGCCGAGGTGACGTTCGATGACGTGCGCGTGCCCGCAGCCAATCTCATCGGCGAGGAAGGGCAGGGTTGGACCTATTCAAAGCAGCTGCTGTCCAATGAGCGCATCTGGTATGCCCATGTCGCGGAAAAGCGCCTGGCATTGCAACGGGTGCGCGAACTTGCGGCAGCCATGCCTGACGCGGCAACGCCCGATTTCTACCGACGTGTTGCCGAGACCGAGATTGCGGTGACCTGCCTCGACGGCTTTGTCGAACGGGCCCTGCTCGGTGACGGCGGCGACGTCGCCTCGCTGATCAAGATCCTCGCCACCGAAACGGCGCAGGCCATCACGGAACTGTGGCTCGATCTCGCCGGAGGGCTCGCCCTGCCATCAATACCCGAACGCGGTAGCGGCTGGGCGGCGGCAATTCCGGACCTGCCTCCCTTTATCGTGCCAGCGGTAGAGGACTATCTGATGACGCGAGCCCAGACCATCTATGGTGGTACGACCGAGGTCCAGAAGACCATCATCTACCGCGCCGTGATGACGTCTTAGGGATCATCGCGGCGGCATCGAAAGCAGGCATGCCGCCCGTTCGGCAAGCCATCAGCTCATGCGTCCCGGGAAAGCGCGACCTAGCCTATTTTGGGTCCTACAATCTTCAGCTTGCGACGGGCAGGGGCGGGGGCGGGGGATTGAACAGGCTTGCGTCCCAGCCCGATGCGTTTTGCCATCGCGCTGCGTTCGGCTGCGTAGGCGGGCGCGACCATCGGATAGTCGGCGGCCAACTTGTATTTATCGCGGTATTGATCGGGTGTCAGCCCATAGGTGCCGACATGGCGCTTCAGCGTGCGGTATGGCTTGCCGTCGATCATCGAGATGATGTGGTCTGGCGAAGCCAGACTCTTGCGGACAGATACCGCGCCAACGAAGGACTCCGCTGGCAACGACGTCGGGGTTTGCACGCCGAGCTGAGCCAGGCTTTCAAAAGTCGAATGGATCAACGGCGGCAGGTCGCCCGCCGGCAGATTATTGTGATTTAGATATGCGCGAACGAGGTGACTGGTCAGCGCCAAAAGATCAATTGAGGAATCGCCAGGCAAGGCCGATCTCCATGCAGGAATTGAGGTTGAAACAATTGAGAGCAAGGCCAGCCGCTCGTCAATCCGGTGCCCGACAGCGGACGCTATTTTGCCGATATGCGGCAGTGCCCGTTATTCATGTTTTGGCCGGTCGAACGCGGCTTGATCACAACGCCAAGCCGGCGTCAGGCCTGTTCCCGCTCGGCAAGCAGCGGGCTTTTCGGACGAGAGCGCAATGCGACGACGAGCACGCCTGTCAGCGCGAGCAGCGTCCCCGCCACCATTCGCGTGTCGAGCCGGTCGCCGGTCAGCATCACCCCAAAGCCGATCGTGAAGATCGGGGTCATGAGCGTGAGCGGAGCCAGGAGATTGGCCTCGTAGCGGCGGATCAGGCCATAATAGCTGGTGTGGCCAAGCACGGAGACGATCAGCGCGGCGAACAGCACTGCAGCAACGAACGGCCAACCGATCGCCATGGCGTTCGCCCACTGGCCCTGTTCGAAGACCGCGGACGCTATCGCGAGCGGCAAGAACGAAACCAGCCCGACCCACGCCTGGAACCGCAGCGGCTCGACATCCTCCACCTGCTTCATCAGGACCGCGCCGAGTGACCCTGTGAATGCCGCGCCCATCACGAACCACAGGCCGGCAGACATCGCGACGCCTCCCGGTGTCCATACCACCAGCAAAACACCCGATAATGTCAGCGCAATGCCAAGGCCGCGGCGCCAGTGAATGCGTTCTCCCAGCACAATCACCGACAGCAAGGTCGTGAATGGTACGCCGATCTGGATGACGACCGCGGCAGCCGATGGCGTCGCCGTGCGAAGCCCGATGAAGATGAGCGCGAAGTTCCCTGCACCCATCAAGAGGCCGATTGCCACGATGCGCCATCGCGGGCGCGGAACGGGGAGCAGCCAGGGGATCGTCACCGCGAGCACGACGGCGAACCGTACCGCGGCGAAAAACAGTGGCGGGATCGCCCACTGACTGACCACGATCTTGCTCAGCACGTTGCTGTATCCCCACACGAGGCAGATCAGCACCAGGAGCAGGAAGTCCCGCGGTTTCAACGACGAAGCCCGGGCGAACTGTGCGCACAAAAGCCACGTGCAGCTTCAGAAGCGTCGGCGGCGCGATGCTCAGGCATCGCAAGATGACGCCGCTTGCCGGGCGCTGGAGCTTCGCGAATCTGGAGCATGTCATCGCTATAGACGCCGCTGTCCGGCAAATCGACTAATCGAACCGCGACAAGCCCTTGGGCGACTTATGCATCACATGTTCCGCAAGGAAACAGGGCCGTCAGCAGGGCTCAAACCAGCAGCACAAAAATACTGATAATATATATTATGTTTAATATTGGCAACAGCAACGATTCACAAAAACAATGAGCGGCAGGCTTTTGGCCCACCGCACATCGTCACTGAAAGCCGTGAAAACGTTGCCCGGCGTTATGCCGCGAACTGGTTCATCGTGTTGTGGGCTCCGCCCGCCTTCAACGCGGCTTCGCCGGCGAAATATTCCTTATGATCGTCACCGATGTCGGAACCCGACATGTTCTGGTGCTTCACACAGGCGATGCCTTCGCGAATTTCCTTGCGCTGCACGCCCTTCACATAGCCGAGCATGCCCTGGTCACCGAAATATTCCTTGGCGAGATTGTCGGTCGACAGCGCTGCGGTGTGATAGGTCGGAAGCGTGATGAGATGGTGGAAGATGCCGGACCGCTTGGCGGAATCACGCTGGAACGTCCGGATGCGTTCATCGGCTTCGTTGCCGAGATCGGTGCCGTCATAATCGACGCTCATCAGCCGCGCGCGATCATAGGCGCTGACATCCTTGCCAGCCTCGACCCAGCTATCATAAACTTGCTGGCGGAAGTTCAACGTCCAGTTGAAGCTCGGCGAGTTGTTATAGACTAGCTTGGCATTGGGAATGACTTCGCGGATGCGATCGACCATGCCGGCAATCTGCTCGATGTGGGGCTTTTCGGTTTCGATCCACAAAAGGTCGGCGCCGTTCTGCAACGACGTGATGCAATCGAGCACGCAACGGTCTTCGCCCGAGCCGGCGCGGAACTGGAACAGGTTCGACGGCAGGCGCTTGGGCCGCAACAGCTTGCCGTCGCGGTTGAGGATGACATCGCCGTTGCGCGCTGTCGACGGGTCGATTTCCTCGCAATCAAGGAAGCTGTTGTACTGGTCGCCGAGGTCGCCCGGCTCCTTGGACACGGCGATCTGTTTGGTCAGGCCGGCACCAAGCGAGTCGGTGCGGGTGACGATGATACCATCGTCGACGCCGAGTTCGAGGAAGGCGTAGCGGCAGGCGCGGACCTTGGCGAGAAAGTCTTCATGCGGCACGGTGACCTTGCCGTCCTGATGGCCGCACTGCTTCTCATCCGAAACCTGGTTTTCGATCTGCAGGGCACAGGCGCCGGCTTCGATCATCTTCTTGGCGAGCAGGTAAGTCGCTTCGGCATTGCCGAACCCGGCGTCGATGTCGGCGATGATCGGCACGACATGGGTCTGGTAGCCATCGATCGCGGCCATCAGCTGCTTGGCCTTGATCTGGTCGCCGCTGGCGCGCGCGGCATCAAGATCGCGGAACATCATGCCGAGCTCGCGGGCGTCGGCCTGGCGCAGGAAGGTGTAAAGCTCTTCGATCAGCGCCGGAACGCTGGTTTTTTCGTGCATCGACTGGTCCGGCAACGGCCCGAATTCGCTGCGCAAGGCCGCGACCATCCAACCCGAGAGGTACAGATACCGACGCTCGGTCGAGCCGAAATGCTTCTTGATAGAAATCATCTTCTGCTGGCCGATGAAGCCGTGCCAGCAACCCAGCGACTGGGTGTAATTGGCGGGGTCGGCATCATAGGCCGCCATGTCGCGGCGCATGATCGCGGCGGTGTATTTGGCGATCTCGAGGCCCGATTGAAAACGATTCTGCAGGCGCATCCGCGCCACGGATTCGGCGCTGATACCGTCCCAAGTGCCCTTTTGCTGGCTGATCAGCGCGTTGACGCTGGAAATATGGTCTTGATACGACATGGACCCGTCCTTGGTGGCAATGATGTTGCAATGGCGCTTAGGCGCAACGCTTGCGGCCGGAAACCCGCTTTCAAGTCGACTTGTAAGACTTTACACGCTTTCGTTGTAATGATGTAAGGACTGTACAGATTTCACGAGTCGAGCCATGTCCAACGAACGTCCGGTCTATATGGGCCCGCGCCTGCGCCGGTTAAGGCGCGATCTCGGCCTCACCCAAGCCAATATGGCGTCCGATCTCGATATTTCAGCGTCTTATGTGGCGTTGCTTGAACGTAATCAACGCCCCCTTACGGCCGATATGCTGCTCCGCCTCGCCCGCACCTACAAGATCGACATGGCCGATCTTGCCAACGGTGATGCCAATGAACAGTCGGCGCGCCTGCAGGCTGTGCTGCGCGACCCGATGTTCATCGATATCGACGTGCCTCCCCTTGAAGTATCCGACATCGTGACCGGTTTTCCCGGCATAACCGAGGCTTTCCTGCGCCTGCACACCGCCTATCGCGAGGAGCATCTGGCGCTCGCCGATCGCGGCGCCGAGGCAAGCGGCGGCAGCCCGGATGCGTCCGACCCGGTCGCCGAGGCACGGCGCTTCCTTGCGGCACGCCGCAACAATTTTCCGGCGCTCGATGAGGCGGCGGAACGCCTTGCCGATATCGTTAGGGACGCCGGCGGTCTGGCCGCGCATCTGAAGGCGCGGCACAAGCTGCGGGTTCGCCGCCTGCCCCCCGAAGTCATGGGCGGCGCGATGCGGCGCTTCGATCGCCATCGCGACGAAGTGCTGCTCGATGATACGCTCGATGCCGCCAGCCAGACCTTCCAGCTGGCGCTGCAACTCGCCTATCTCGAACTGCGCGCCGAAAGCGAGGCGACGCTTGGCGACGGCAGCTTTACCACCGAAAGCGGTCGTCGGCTGACCCAGAAGGCGCTCGCCAGCTATGCAGCCGCCGCGCTGCTGATGCCCTATTCGGCCTTTGCCCGGGCGGTCGAGGCCCGGCATTATGATGTCGAAAAACTTGCCCGCCAGTTTGGCACCAGTTTCGAACAGACCGCCCACCGGCTGACAACGCTGCAAAAGCCCGGAGACGAGCGGGTGCCGTTTTTCTTCATCCGCGTCGATCCGGCCGGTAATGTCTCGAAAAGACTTGATGGCGCCGGTTTTCCCTTCGCCCGCCACGGTGGCGCCTGCCCTTTGTGGACCGTCCACCAGGCGTTTCGGCGCCCACGCGAGATCATCACTCAATGGCTCGAACTCCCCGATGGCCAGCGCTTTTTTTCGATCGCGCGCAGCGTCACCGCCGGCGGCGGCGCCTATGGTTCGGTGCGGGTCGACCGCGCCATCGCACTGGGCTGTGCCGCCGAACATGCCGGCAAGCTGATCTACACTCGCGATCATCCTATCACCGAGGCCGCGACACCGATCGGCGTCACCTGCCATCTGTGCCATCGCCCGCGCTGTGTCGCGCGTTCGGCGCCGCCGATCGGCCGGCAAGTTCTCGCCGATGATTTCCGCGGGGCGTCCGCGCCGTTCGGCTTTTCCGACATCTGAGCCCCCTGCCCGCGTATATGCGCTTGGCCTTGGCCGCGCGGTCGCATATCCCCGTTGGCGATGACTTCGCGCCCGATTCCCCAGGCTGCCGACCTTTTCGGTGATATCGAGGCGACGCCCAAGGTCAGGCTGCGCGATTACCTGCCCGGGTTGACCGTGGCGGGGCTGGCAACGCTGGCGGCGGGCAGCCTGTCGCAACGCTATGGCGCGCCGCTGACCCTGATGTCGCTGCTCATCGGCCTGGCGCTCAATTTCCTGTCGGTCGACCGGCGCCTCACGCCAGGCCTGACATTGGCGGCGCGTGAACTGCTGCGCTGGGCGATCGTCCTCGTCGGCGCGCGCATCACCTATGCCCAGATCGCCGCACTCGGACCCGAAGCGCTTGGTATGGTGGTGCTCACTGTCTTCGTCACCATCGGCGTCGGCGTGCTGGCGGCGCGCGCGCTCGGCTTTTCCTCGGCCTATGGCGTGTTGTCGGGCGGCGCTGTCGCCATCTGCGGCGGCTCGGCGGCCATGGCGCTGTCGGCGACGCTGGGCGAGCGCCGGGTGCGGCAAGCCGAACTGACGCTGGTACTCGTCGGCATTTCGGCGATGTCGTCGCTGGCGTTGGTGCTGTACCCGCCGGTCGCGCACGCACTGGGGTTCAGCGATGCTCAGGCCGGCTATTTCCTCGGCGGATCGGTGCATGATGTCGCCCAAGCGCTCGGCTCGGGCTACGCCTATTCACCGGCGGCCGGCGAAACCGCGACCATCGTCAAGCTGGCGCGGGTGGCCTTGCTCGCCCCGGTGCTGGCGGTCATTGCGCTGCTGTTCCCATCGCAGTTGGAGATTACCGGCGGCAAGCGCGCGGCGCCGGCAGTACCTTGGTTTGTCGTCGGTTTCTTCGTCGTGGCCGGGGTCAACTCCACGGGCGTCATCCCCCTCCCCGTCTCGCAATTCGCCGCCGAAACCGCGGCGATCATGCTCGCTGTGTCGGTTGCCGCAACGGCAATCCGCTCGCCGCTGGCCGAGATCATGAAGACCGGGCCCAAGCCGCTGATCGTCATCGCCGCGGCAACATTGGCGAGCTTTGCCCTGGCGTTGCTTTATGCATGGCTGCGGATCGCTTGAACCTGCGCAGCGTTGACCGCAGCGGCGCTGCCGCCTCCCCGGGGGAAGCAATGCATAGCCCGCAGGACGCCCGCAAAGTCGAAGCGATCCAACTGATGCGGGCGGTGGCGGCGGCAACGGTTGCTGTTCTGCATATGGCGTTTGCCTTTGCCGATCATATCGGTCCCGGGCTCGGGTTTGGCGGCGCCGGTCGGCAAGGGTCGGCGGGACAGATCGCGGTCGCCCTGTTCTTCATCGTCTCGGGTTATGTGATGCTGGTCGCATCCGCACGACTCTTCGGGCAGCCGGGCGCTGTTCGGATTTTCTGGACGCGGCGGCTTGTCCGCATCCTGCCGAGCTATTGGTTGGCCAGCATCCTGCTCGCTCTCGTATTTCTGGCGATCGGTTCAAAAATAGAACCGGCGCTGCTCGCCTCGTCACTTTTTCTGCTGCCGATCGACAGCGAAGCCTTTTTGGCCCGACCGCTGTTTTTTTTGTGGCCGGGTTGGACGTTGTTTTATGAAATGCTGTTCTACTTGCTGTTCAGCATCGCGATTGCCGCCGGGCAACGCTTCGCAGCGACCGTAGTGACGGCTGCGATCGTAGTCCTGGTCGGCATCGGCGTGGCGTTCGAAGTCGGGCCCGCCTGGCTGGTCAGCGCGACGCGGCCCGTATCGCTGCTGTTTCTGGCGGGCCTGGCGCTTGCCATCTATCGGGATCGCGGCGGCGCGCTGCCGCCCTGGTCGCGCGCGTTGGCAGCGGGGCTCGGCGGTGTCGCCTTGAAGCTGCTGCCAGCGCCTTCGGAGCCCGCGGCCCTGGGGTTCGATTATCTGCTCTGGGCCGGACTGCCGGCTTTGTTGCTGGCAATCGCCTTGCTTGCCGGGCCGCTGCGATTGCCGTTTTTTCCGGCGATAAATCGGCTCGGCGATGCCAGCTATGCGCTTTATCTGCTGCACGTGCCACTGGCCCATGCATGGATAAACCTGTTCCCCTTGCGATTGGGCGCCTGGCCGTTTCTGATCTCGCTTGTCGTGCTGGTCTATGGCGCCAGCCTGTTTGCGCACGCGCGTATCGAAAGGCCGATGCTGCGCTGGCTGAATGCACGACTGGCGAGACCGGGCCACACGCTGGAAAGCCAGGCCTGATCCTCGCGCCGCCGGTTTAGCCGCGCCCCCAGAAATAAAGGCCCACCCAGGCGAAGAACAACAGCAACAGGAATCCGCCGGCAATACTGGCGGCGGCATGGGTGGCGGCCATCATCGCCATCAGTCCATTGCCGCCAGTTGCCGGCCGCCGCCGTCCTCGAGCAGCCTGGCAAGGCCGCGCAGCACAAAGGCGGCTGTTGCTGTCAGGGTCGTAAAGCCGAGGACGAGCAACGCGATGCTGCGCAATACCCCGGCATCGAGTTGACCGGTGCCGGTCACGGCATCGATCGCCGGCAGGAACAAACCGACGGTCAGCACACTTGCGGTTATCCCGCCAAAGATGTTTGCCAGCTGTTCGACAGCGCCAAACGCAAAGCGGCGGCGGGCGCGCTGGCGCGGGGTTTCGGCTCTCACGGCCGCTGCGGTGGCAAATCGATCACCAGCCCGTCATAGCCCGGCACCACCCCGGCCGGAAGTTCCGCCGCCAGCGTGGCATAGTCCATCGACTGGTCCATGTGCGTCAGCACCGCAAGATCGGGCAGATAGCGCGCAATCCAGCCCAAGGTTTGGTCGAGATGGCTGTGCGTCGGATGCGGGTTGCGGCGCAGCGCATCGACGACCCACAGGTCGAGCCCGGTGAGCGCTGCATCGGCGCGGGCATCGAGCGCCTTCACATCGGTCGAATAGGCCAGCGCGCGGCTGCCGCAATCGATGCGGAAGCCGGTCGAATCGATGTTGCCATGGTTCTGTTCGAACGGCGTCACCAGCATGGCGCCGACGTGGATGGGGCCGGCAAGATCGGTCGCGGTGCAGGTCGGCGGGTAGAATTTCGTGCCTTCGAAAACATAATCGAAGCGCTGGCGCAGCACCCGCCACGTTGCCGGCGAGGCAAAGCAGGCGACGGGCGTGCCCATGGCGTGAAAGACCTGGCGCAGATCGTCGATGCCGTGGGCGTGATCGGCATGATCATGGGTGAGGAACACCGCATCGAGATGGCTTATCCGCGCCGAGAGCAATTGTTCGCGCAGGTCCGGCCCGGTATCGATGAGGATGTTGGTGCCCCCCTGCTGGACGAGCAGCGAGACCCGGCGGCGGCGGTTCTTCGGGTTGTCGGGGTCGCAGGCGCCCCAATCCCCTGCCCCGTCTGGCCCGCCGATGCGCGGCACACCGCTCGACGTGCCCGCCCCAAGCATCGTCACCTTCATGTCGCGGGCCGCGCCTTGGCGAACAGGCGGAAGAAATTGGCGGTGGTGATGGCGGCGAGCGCTTCGGGCGCCTCCCCGCGCAGACCGGCGAGAAAGCGCGCGGTATGGGCGACAAAACCGGGTTCGCAAGTCTTGCCGCGCATCGGCACCGGCGCAAGGAACGGCGCGTCGGTTTCGACAAGCAGGCGATCGGCGGGAATGGTCGCGGCACTCGCCTGGAGATCGCGGGCGTTCTTGAAGGTAACAATTCCGGAGATAGAAATATAGAAACCCAGCGCAAGTGCCTGTTCAGCAAAAGCCTGGCTCGCGGTGAAACAGTGGATGACACCATGAAGTTCGCCATCGCCCGGCGCCCGCAACAGCGCCAGCGTATCGGCTTCGGCATCGCGGGTATGGACGATCAGCGGCAGGCCAGTGGCGCGCGCCGCAGTGATATGCGCGGCAAAGCTCGCCTGCTGGCGGGCGCGATCGGACTTGTCATAGAAATAATCGAGTCCGGTTTCGCCGATGCCGATCACCCGGCCATGACTGGCGGCGTCGACCAGGGTCGCAGTATCGGTATCGGGGTGGAGATCGGCCTCGTGCGGGTGAATACCGATTGTCGCCCAGATATCGGGCTCGGCATCGGCCTGGGCGATGACATCGTCCCATTCATTCCGCCGCGTCGAGATACCGAGGAAACCGCCGATGCCGGCGGCGCGCGCCCGGCCGAGCACGCCCTGCACATCCTCGCGCAGCCCGGGGTAGTTGAGGTGGCAATGGCTGTCGATCAGCATGGTCAGAGCGCCTTTCCCATGCGGATTAGCGGCACGGGGGCACCGCCATTACTGTCCTCGATGCGCTCAATGGCCTGGAAACCGGCAGCAGTGTAAAGCGGTTCCCCTGCCAACGTCGCCATCAGTTCAACGCGCTGAAAGCCGGCGGAGCGCGCGGCGTCTGCACAGGCGTTAAGCACGACCTTGCCGACTCCGCGACGAGTATAGTCGGGATGCGTATACATCGCCCGGATCCGTGCCGCTTCGGTTGCCGGGTCGAGCAGCCGCGCATCGCGGCCAGCGCTGTGGTCGCCGCCATAGAGCGTCGCGCGCCGGCTCCAGCCGCCGCTGCCGGCCAGTTCCCCGTCGATTTCGGCCAGGAAATAGCAGCCATCGGCAATCAACTGGGTATCGAGGCCCATCACCGCCTTGCTCGCTTCGACCTGTTCGGGGCTGAGAAAGCCTATCTGCAACTCGGCGATGGCGCGCGCCATCATCGCCCGCAGCGCCGGCAGATCGGCCTCGGTCGCGAGCCGCAGCGCTAGCATCAGGCCGGCTCGACCCAGCGTGGGAAGACGCCCTGGGGCTCGGGAAGCTGCGTTCCGGTGTTAACAACGGTATTTAACCCGCTGAATTGCCGGGAATCTCCGGCGACTCCGAGCAGATCGAGCAGCCGCTGTGACGCTTCGGGCATCACAGGCTGCGCGAGCAGCACGATCCGCCGCGTCGCATCGAGCGTCGCATGGAGGACATGACCCATCGCCGCGACATCGGTCTTGGCGAGTTTCCACGGGGCATTGTCGGCGAAATAGCCATTGGCAGCATTGACCATCGCCATCACCGCTTCGAGCCCGCGATGCAGTTGCAGGCCGTTCATCGCGTCAAAATAGGCCTCGGTCAGAGTCTTCATGCTGTCGTGCAGGGCATCGGCGCCTTCGGTGGGCCCGGGGCCCGGCATTGCGCCGCCCAAATTCTTCGACACCATCGACAGCGCGCGCTGCGCCAGATTGCCGATCCCATTGGCGAGATCGGCGTTGGTGCGCTCGATGATCGCTTCGTCGCTGTAGCTGCCATCCTCGCCGAAGGCGACCTCGCGCAGCAGGAACCAGCGCAGCCGGTCGACCCCGAAGCGGTTCGCCATCTCGGCCGGATCGACGACATTGCCGTCCGATTTCGACATTTTGACGCCGCGGTTGAGAACGAAACCATGGCCGAACACCGCCCTGGGCAGCGGCAGATCGGCCGACATCAGGAACGCCGGCCAATAGATCGTGTGGAAGCGCACGACATCCTTGCCGATGACATGCAGGTCGGCCGGCCACCATTCGCCATCAATACCGCCGGCGCCGGTCAGATAATTGGCCAGCGCATCGACCCAGACATACATGACATGGCCCGGGCTGCCCGGCACCGGCACGCCCCAGTCGAAACTGGTGCGAGACATCGACAAATCTTTCAAACCGCCGGAAACAAAAGCCCGCATCTCGTTGAAACGGCTTGAAGGCTGTATGAAGCCGGGCTGATCGGCATAAAGCTTCAGCAGCGGCTCGGCATAGGTCGACAGCTTGAAGAACCAGCTTTCTTCCACGGTCCATTCAACGGGTGTGCCCTGCGGCGACAGCTTGATCGCCTGGCCCTGCGAGTCCTGCGCGGCAACAAGCTCGCTTTCGTCGTAATAGGCTTCGTCGCGGACCGAGTACCAGCCTTCGTAGCGGTCGAGGTACAGGTCGCCCTTGTCGGCCATGCGCTGCCACAGCGCCTGGCACAGCGCCTTGTGGTCGGCATCGGTGGTGCGGATGAAACGATCGAAGCTGATCCCCAGCTGCCGGTCGAGATCGATGAACGGCTGCACCGTGCCATCGACATAGGCACGCGGTTCGATCCCCGCCGCGCGCGCCGCCTGGGCGATCTTCAGGCCATGTTCGTCGGTGCCGGTCAGGAAACGCACGTCGAAACCATCGAGCCGCTTGAAGCGCGCGATGGCATCGGTGGCGATCGCTTCATAGGCATGGCCCATGTGCGGCCGGCCGTTAGGATAGGCGATGGCGGTGGTCAGGTAAAAACGCTTGCTCATGCCGCCAGCGAATGCGGCAAAGCGTGCCGCAGTGCAACGCTGCAGTGCAAAGGGGCGCGGCAAAATCCCCGGCGCCTAGCGACCGGCGAGCGCTGCCACCTTTATGCCGAGGTCGAACGCCACCTGCCCGGGATCGAGCGACAACGCCACCGCACCACCGGCGAGGTCGCTGCTCGCCTCCCACAGCGCCAGTGCCTGCGCCAGCGCTGGCCCGTGGCGCTGGCGCGCGGCGCGGGCGATCATGGCGGGGGCAAGCTCCAGAAAGGCTTCGTAACGCGCCGTATTGGCCTTGCCGGCAAGGCTGCGCGCCAGCGCCTGGGCGCGGGCAGGCGCAGCGGCGGGCGGGCTGATGGCCAGTTCATCGAGCTGATCGACCAGTGCCGCAATACCGCTTTCGGCAAAACGCAGGGCGCGGCCCGGGGCGCCCTCGGCAATCCGCACCAGCGTCGCACGGTCATCATCATCGAGCTCGGGCGCAGCGCGTTCGAGAATGGCCGCGACCGCCGGGTCGGGAAGCCGGTTGAAGCGCAAGGTGCGGCAGCGCGAACGGATCGTCGGCAGCAGTCGGCCGGGCATGTGGCTGATGAGGAAGAAAAGCGTCTGTTCGGGCGGTTCCTCAAGATTCTTCAGCAAGGCATTGGCCGATTGGATATTCATCTCATCGGCGCTGTCGACAATGACGATCCGCCAGTCGGCGATCGACGGGGTCTGGCGGAACAAGGGTTGGAGCGCGCGCACTTCGTCGACCCGGATGATGGCGCGCAATTTGCCCTTGTCATCCTCGGTGCGCACCAGCCGGCGAAAATCGGGATGGCTGCCGGCGGCGACCAGCGATGCCGCGGCGCTGCCCTCGGCGCCCAGAAAATCCTCTCCGTCCGGTTTGCCGGCGAGCAGCCAGATCGCCGCCGTCTGCGCGAACAATGCCTTGCCCAGCCCCTGAGGCCCGGTAAGCAGCCAGCCATGGTGCGGGCGATCACCGGCGAAAGCCGCCTTGAAGGCCGCGATCTGGTCGTCATGGCCGATCACGCGCCGACCCGGGCGGCGATGGAGTCGGCGATTGCCGCGACCGTGCTATCAGCGGTGACAGCATGGCAGCGCTGTGGCTCGCGTGCCGGCAGCGCGGCAAAAAACGCCGCTACCCGCGCGTGGAAATCGGCATCATGGCCTTCGAAACGCGCCTCTGCCGTTCCCCGCAACCCGGCGCGCGCCAGCCCCTCGTCAGCGCCCAGCATCAGCACCAACGTCAGGTCTGGCCACAGATTGCCGGTCACCTGCGCATGCAGGGCACATAGCGCAGCGTCATCGAGCCCCTTGCCTGCCCCTTGATAGGCCCGCGTCGAATCGACGAAGCGATCGCAGATCACCCAGTCCCCGCGCGCCAGTGCCGGGCGAATAATGCGTTCGACATGATCGGCGCGCGCGGCATTGACGAGACAAGCTTCGGCCCAAGGGCTCCAGCGATCGGTTTCGCCGGTGACTAGAAGCGCCCGTATCGCTTCGGCGCCCGGTGTTCCCCCCGGTTCGCGGGTCAGCGCAACGGTATGCCCCTGCCCGCGCAGCCGCTCGGCGAGCAGCCGCGCCTGGGTGGACTTGCCGCTGCCTTCGCCGCCTTCGAGCGTGATGAAGCGGCCGGCCAACCTAGTAACCGAACAGCGACTTCAGCCAGTTCCACGCCGCCAGCACCGGCCCGGCTTCCTCAACCGCGACCGCGGCGACGAGCGGCAGCCGGCTGTCGGGCAGGCCCTTGACCGAAACGATCAGCTCGCCGACCTTCTGGCCCTTGCGGACCGGCGCCTTCAACCCGGCAATGGCGACCGTGCGCGAGGTGCGCTCGCTGCCCAGCCCACGCGGCACGGTTGCATAAAGGTCGCGCGGGGCGACCATCGCGACGGTGGTTTCGGCACCCCCCGCGACCTTGGCCTGGCCCGCCACCTTGCCGGCCTTGACCAGCGGGATCGCCGTCCAGGCGTTGAAACCCCAGTTCATGAAATCGACCGATGCCGCGACGCGTTCGTTGAACGACGACAGGCCGGCGACGACCATCACGATACGGCGGCCATTCTGGACGGCCGATCCGGTAAAGCCATAGCCGGCTTCTTCGGTATGGCCGGTCTTCAGGCCATCGGCGCCCGAAATCTTGCCGAGCAGCGGGTTGCGGTTGAGCTGGGTGATATCCTCACCCTTGCCCAGCGTCTTGCCCCAGGTGAATTTATCCTTGGCATAGAACTTCTTGTAGAGATCGGGGAAGTCCCGGATCGTCGCTTCGGCAATGGTCGCGAGATCGCGTGCCGTCACATATTCATTGGGGTCGGGCCAACCGTTGGTGTTGGCGAAATGCGAATTTTTCAGCCCCATTTTCTGGGCGGCGCGGTTCATCAGCGCAACATAGTTCTGCTCGGTCCCACCCAGCCCTTCGGCGAGCACGACACAGGCATCGTTGCCCGACAGCGTCACGATGCCATGGAGCAGATTTTCAACGCTGACCTGTTCATTGACAGACAGGAACATCGTCGAGCCTTGCGAATGCCATTTCGTCCAGGTTTCGGGGCGCACCATAACCTTCTGGTCAAGCTGGGCCTCGCCGCGCTTGATCATCTGGAAGGCGACATAAACCGACATCATCTTGCCCATCGACGCCGGCGGCATGCGCGTGTCGGCATCCTTGGCATAAAGCACGGCGCCGCTCGACAGATCCTTCATATAGGCAAAGGCGGCGGGGGTATTGTAGCTCGGCGCCTGCGCCAGCACAGGGGTGGCGGTGGCGAGCAGGGCAACAAACAGAAGCGGACGCATCGTCGGGAACACTTTCGTTACGAAATCAGGGTTTGGGTGGGACCGAAACCAGCCGGGAATCGGTGTAGCCCGCGTCACGCAACTGCGCCAGTGCAGCATTGCCGGATTCGGTATCGGCATATGGGCCAAGCCGGACCCGCGTAAGCCCGGCGGGCGATTTTTCGGTCACAACGCTGCCGAAAACCGACAGATAACCGATCAGCCAGGCAATCCGGCCGGGATCGGACAGCGCCGCGACTTGCACGAAATGCCTGCCCTGCGCCCTGGTTGCACCCGGCATTTCGACGACGCGCACCGGCGGTGGCGCCGGGTCGGCAGCCCGTAGCGGGACCGCAGCGGCCGCAACAATCACCACCGGCGTCGTCGGTCGGCCCCCGGGAAACACCCGCCGCACCCGCACCCGCGCCGTGCCGGCACGATCCACTCCGAGCAATTGCGCCGATTTGCGCGACAGGTCGATGATCCGGCCGGCAACGAACGGCCCGCGATCGTTGATGCGCACGGTCAATTTGCGGCCGTTGTCGAGATTCTGGACTTCGACCCAGCTCGGCATCGGCAAGGTCTTGTGCGCTGCGGTCAGATCGTCCTGATCATAGCGTTCGCCATTGGCGGTATCGAGCGCATGGAAGCCCGGACCATACCAGCTGGCAATGCCGCGTTGATCATAATCGCGGTCGTCGGCCGGATGATAAGTGACGCCAAAGACCTGATAGGGCTTGCCGATCTTTATCGGCACCGGCGGGCGCGGGGCCGGCCTGGCCGGTAGAGCGGCAATCGAACCGCCCGCTTGTGGCGGCGGATCGAGCGGCGGTACGCGCGTGGCGCAACTGGTGACGAGCAGCAGCAGCGCGAGGCCGGTGACGCGCGGTGCCGGATCAGCGCGGGCGGTTGCTGATCGCATCGCCGAGAAGCGCCACCGACAGCGCGTAGAAATTGGAACAATTATAATCCATGATCACCCGGTAGTTGCGGGTGACGAGATAGGCGCCCTGCCCATCGCCATCGGGTTCGATCAGCGCGGCGGGCACATCATCGGCGGGAAAGGCCGCAACGCCTGTCAGCCCCTTTGTCTTCCACTCGGCCACGGGCAGCCAGCGACTGTGTTTTTCGAGCGGACGGACGCAGGTTTTCGGTTTTTCGGTCGGCCGGATGGCAGTGCGGTCGAACCCTTCGGGCAGCGTCACCGGCAGACCCCATGACAGGCCGGTCTGCCAGCCCTTCTGCTTGAAATAATTGCCGATCGACATCAGCGTATCGGCTTCGTTGGACCAGATATCGACGCGGCCGTCGCCATCGCCGTCAAGGCCATGGGCCAGGAACGACGAGGGCAGGAATTGCGGCTGGCCCATCGCACCGGCCCAGCTGCCGCGCAGCGTTTCGCGCGTCGCCAGCCCTTTTTCGATGATGCTCAGCGTCGCATCGAGCTCGCCGGTGAACAGCGCGGCGCGACGGCCATCCCAGGCCAGCGTGGCCAGCGCGCTCGGCACGTCGAAGTTGCCGGTAACCTTGCCATAGCCCGATTCGAGCCCCCAGATGGCGAGCAATAGCTCCCCCGGCACGCCGGTCCTCGCCTGTGCCGCGGCGAGTATGCCCGAAACGCGATTGGCTGCAGCCACCCCCAGGTTGATCCGCCCGGCATCGACCTGGCGCGCGAGATACGCATCGAATCGCGCCGTGGCGCTGCCACTGTCGCCCGGTTGCCGACGATCGCGTTCAAGCACGCGCGGCAGCAATTCGACACCCGCAAGCAGGCTGTCGACGGCTGCCGGCGCCACGCCGCGCGCCAGCGCCCGCTGGCGATAGTGGCCGAGCCAGGTAGCAAAGGCGGCATTTTGCGGCATCGGCACCGGGGCTGCCACGGGCGGCGGCGGGGCGGTGACCGGCGTAGCCGGTGCGGGTGGCACGGCCACCGGCGGGCGCGCCGGCGTGGTGCAGGCAGCAAGCAGCAGGAGCGGCAACAGAACCCGGGTACGCATCATCTGTGTGTTGATGGCACAAGTGTCGCCCGAGGACCAAGCCGCGATTTGCGACCACGTCTTGCGTGACCCCTTGCAGCCACGCCGCGCCCCCGGCATGAGGCAGTCAAGGAAAGGTGGCCGAGTGGTTTAAGGCAACGGTCTTGAAAACCGTCGTGGGGGTAACTTCACCGTGGGTTCGAATCCCACCCTTTCCGCCAAATGCCTGTTTCTGGCAATTCCCCCATGCCCCATAAATCGCCTTTTACCTAGGGAGATAGGCCCTCCCTTGTTCCTGCTTGCCCCTTGCAAACCCCCGACAGCCGCGCGATAGTGTGGGGAAGGATGTGGGGAAAGGGAAAACCCATGACAGCGCCAAAGCTATCGGCAACATCGCTCGCAAAGATTCGCAAAGCGC
>JBILPK010000165.1:0-7435 GCA_044373875.1 Polymorphobacter sp. | reverse complement strand
ACCCCCGATATCGCCGCGAGCCTGACCGATTATGTCGGCGTTCTCGGGCTGTCGGTCATCGAGGATGCGCCGGTTCCGGCGGGACTGGCGGCGGCCTGGGGGGCGCCGGCGCTCGCTGGGCGGCGCTGCGTGCTACTGCGCCACGCCGATGGCCGGCCGTTCTTCCTTCGACTCGTCGAAACCAGCCCGATCGCCTATCAGCCGCTGAAGAGCTTCGGCTGGGCGGCCTATGAACACACCGTCGCCAATTGCGATGCGCTGTTTGCCGACATCAAGGGCTCGGCCTTCACGGTGATCGGCGAGCCCAAGCTGGTGCCGGGCTTCGACAATTTCATCCCCTTCCAGGTCGTCGGCCGCGCCGGCGAAGTACTCTATCTTAACCAGGTGCTAAAATCGGGGATGACCGATCTCGACCTGCCGCACACCAGCGCCCGCGTCGACGAGATGTTCATCGCCATCCTTGCCGCCCCCGATCGCGCCGCCGCAGTCGCCTTCCACCGCGATGCGCTGGGCTTTGCCGAGGGTGACACCTGGTCGATCCCCTACAGCGTCATCAACAACAGCTTCGGTTTGCCCGCCGACACGATCACCGTCATGACGATGACCAAGCAGGGCCGGCTGCCGGGGTCGGAGATCGACCAATATCCCGCCGCCGCGAGCCCGCGCGCAGTCCCGGCGGGGGAACTGCCGCCGGGCAATGGGATGGTCAGCTTCATCTGCGCCAGCCTCGATGCCATCAAGGCGCCGTTCCTCGCCCCGCCAGCCCGCCACGAGGGCGCGCTTTATGCAGGCAGGCGGACAGCCGTGGTACGGGGCGCGGCGGGCGAGCTGATCGAGCTTATCGAAGCCCAATGACCACGACCCGCCACTTCGTCGATGTCCGCAATGCCGATGGCTCGCTGCGCCGCGTGCATTACCGCCGCGCCGGGTCGGGCCCGCCGGTGGTGCTGATCCACCAGTCGCCGCGGTCGAGCGCCGAATATGAAGCACTGATGGCCGAATGGTCGGCGGATTTCACCTGCCTCGCTCCCGATACCCCGGGTTTCGGCGAATCGGCGCCGCTGCCGATGAACAATCCGCATGTGAACGATTACGCCGACGCCGTGCTCGCCTTCATGGACGCGCTCGGGCTGCCCCAGGCCGGCGCCTATGGCACGCATTCGGGCGCCATCACCCTCATCACCGCCGCCAAGCGCGCGCCGCAGCGGTTCGCCGCCATTGCCGCCAACGGCTATGCGGTATGGACCGATGCCGAGCGCGCCGATTTCGGCGCCAACTATACGCCTGCCTTCGTGCCGCTGCCCTATGGCGAACATCTCGCCTGGGTGTGGCACCGCATCCGCGAGCAGAGCTGGTTCTTCCCCTGGTACGCCGCCGACATGCAGCATCGCATGTCGATCGCGCATGACAATCCGGTGACCAACCATGCGATGATCATGGACATTCTCGCCGCTGGTGCGAGCTATGCGCAAGGCTATGCCGCGATGCTGCAGGCGCCGCGCGACCTGCCCGAACCCGGCGCACCGACGCCGCCGGTCTATATCTCGGGGCGCAACGGCGACCCGTTGCAGGCGCATATTGACAGGCTCGGCGACCTGCCGCCGGGCTGGGTCGCCGAGAAAAAGGTGACCGAGGCTGAGGTCGAAGCCGCCTCGCGCGACTGGCTGCTGCGCTTCCCGGCGGCGGCGGGCCCCGCAGCGACCGCGCCGGCCGATCAGGGCTTTGTCACGGTGCCGGGCTTCGGCCAATTGCACTGGATCGGTGACCCGGACAGCGGCACATTGGTCATCCACCCGCCGGGCAGCGCCGCCGAAATGGTCGCCCGCCCCGGCACGCTGGCGATCGACCTGCCCGGCCATGGCCTGTCGGCGGGGTTCGACACGGCGCCGACGCTTTATGCGCTGATCGACGTGCTCGAAGTCGCGCTCACCGCGCTGCTGACGACGCCGCCGACGCGCATCGAAGGCCCCGCCGGGCTGGCGCCGCTGGCCGATCGGCTCGCCGCGGCATTCACGGCCTCAGCCCCGACCGCGCCGACCTGGCCCGACCTTACCCCCGACCGCTACGGCAGCCACCTTGCCCGCGTCTGGGGCATGGCGCGCGCCGAAGTGGCGTTCGCCCCCTGGGATGCGCCGTGTGCCGCCAATGCGCGGGCGTTCGACCCGGCCGAATTCGATGCCTTTCGCCTGCACCGCCGGGCGCTGGCAGCGCTGCGCGCGCGACATGTGCCGGCGATGATCGCGCTGCTGGGGTGATCCTGCTCTTCTCCCCTCCCGTTCCGGGAGGGGAGAAGCAAGGGTCAGAAGAACGCCTGCAACCCGGTCTGCGCGCGACCCAGAATCAGCGCATGGACGTCGTGGGTGCCCTCATAGGTGTTGACCGCTTCGAGGTTCATCACATGGCGGATGACGTGATATTCGTCCGAAATGCCGTTGCCGCCGTGCATGTCGCGCGCCTCGCGGGCGATCGCCAGCGCCTTGCCGCAATTGTTGCGCTTGAGCAGGCTGATCGCTTCCGGTGCCAGCTTGTGGGCGTCCATCAACCGCCCCGCCGCCAGCGCGGTGCACAGGCCGAGCGTGATCTCGGTCTGCATGTCGGCGAGCTTTTTCTGGATCAATTGCGTTGCCGCCAGCGGCCGGCCGAACTGCTTGCGATCGAGCGTGTACTGCCGCGCCGCGTGCCAGCAGAATTCCGCCGCGCCCATCGCGCCCCAGCCGATGCCGTAGCGCGCATTGTTGAGGCAGCCGAACGGCCCGGCGAGGCCGGTCACCCCGGCGAGAATGCGTTCGGCCGGCAGATGCACATCGGCGAGAACAATTTCGCCGGTGACGCCAGCGCGCAAGGAGAACTTGCCTTCGATCTTGGGCGTCGAAAAGCCGACATCGCCGCGCTCGACGACAAAGCCGCGGATCTTGTCGTCATCGCACTTGGCCCAGACCACCGCGACATCGGCCAACGGCGAATTGGTGATCCACATCTTGGCGCCGTTGAGCACCCAGCCGCCCGGTACTGCTCGCGCGCGGGTCTTCATGCCGCCGGGGTCCGACCCGGCATCGGGCTCGGTCAAACCAAAGCAGCCGATCAGCTCGCCGCTTGCCAGCCCGGGAAGGTATTTCTGGCGCTGCGCTTCCGAGCCATAGGCCCAGATCGGATACATCACGAGGCTCGACTGGACGCTCATCGCCGAGCGATAGGCGCTGTCGACGCGCTCGACCTCGCGCGCCACCAGCCCATAGGCGACATAGGAGGCGCCGGCGCAGCCATAGCCTTCGATCGTTGGCCCGAGCAGCCCGGCGGCGCCGAACTTCTTCATCAGATCGGGATCGAACGTCTCGTGGCGGTTGGCCAGCTTGACCACCGGCATCAGCGTTTCATCGCAAAAGCCGCGCGCCGCATCGCGGATGATGCGTTCTTCGTCGGTCAGTTGGCCATCGAGCAGCATCGGGTCCTGCCAGTCGAAGGTCGGCCATTTCGGCGCCATATGCTGCGTATCGGGGGTGATCGGCGACTGGATGTTCATGGGCTGCGGCTCCGGCTGGTGCCTGCCCGAATACGCTCGGAACGCGCCGCCGTCACCCCCCGCTTCAGCGCGCCGCGGTCACCCGCCATACCTTGTTGCCGACATCATCGGCGACGAGCAGCGCGCCGGCCTTGTCGAACGCCACCCCGACCGGGCGGCCGCGCGCCTGTTCCTTGTCGTTGAGAAACCCGGTCAGCACATCGCGCGGCAGCCCCTGCGGCTTGCCCGCGGCATCGAAACCGACGAACACCACCTTGTAGCCCGATGGCGGCTTGCGGTTCCACGAACCGTGCTGGCCGACAAAGGCGCCGCTGGCAAAGCCCGGCCCCAGCGCCGCGTTCGGCGCGGCAAAGGCGAGGCCCAGGCTGGCCGTATGCGGCCCCAGCGCATAATCGGGGGCAATCGCCTTCGCCACCATTGCCGGGTTGGCCGGCTGCACCCGCACATCGACGTTTTGGCCATACCAGCTCCACGGCCAGCCATAATGCGCACCGGGTTTCACGCTGGTCATGTAGTCGGGCACCAGGTCGGAGCCCAATTCGTCGCGTTCGTTGACGCTGGCCCACAGCTCCCCGGTCACCGGGTTCCACGCCATGCCGACGGGGTTGCGCAGGCCGGTGGCGAACACCCGGGTCGCGCCGGTGGCGGCATCGATGGCGAGGATCGCGGCGCGGTTCTTTTCCGCCGCGAGGCCATTTTCGGCGACATTGGAGTTGGAGCCGACCGACACATACAGCGTCCTGCCATCGGCCGCGGCGACGACATTCTTGGTCCAATGGTGGTTGCGCGCGCCGCCGGGCAGGTCGGCGAGCTTGAAGCCCTTGGTGGTGATCGCGGTGGCACCGGGGGTATAGGCAAAGCGCGTCAGCTTGTCGGCTTCGGCGACGAACAGGTCATTGCCGACGAGCACCATGCCGAACGGCGAATACAAGCCGGTGAGGAAGGGTGTCTTGAGCTCTGCCACGCCATCACCATCGGCATCGCGCAGCAGGGTGATGCGATTGGGGGATTCGACCATTGCCCCGGCGCGGGTCATCACGAATTTGGCGACCTTCCCCATGATGCCGGCTTCATCCTCGGGGCGCGGCGGGCCATTGGTTTCGGCGACCAGCACATCGCCGTTGGGCAAGGTGTAGAGCCAGCGCGGGTGCGCCAGCCCTTCGGCAAAGGGCGCCACCGCCAGGCCCGCGGCGGGGGTGGGCTTTTCGCCCGCCGCCCAGCCGACGACCTTGGCGAAATTGACCGTCGGCAGCAGGGTTTTCTTGGGCGCCGGCAGTGTCGGGCTCGGCCCCTGCCCGGCGGTGACCGGCAGATCGGCCTTTTCGCCACAGGCGAGCAACAGCAGCGGCGCGAGCAGAGCCAGGTGGCGCATGGGATTTTCCTTCACGGGTCAGGCCGCTGCAACGCGGGAAATGGCATCGCGGACGCTGTCGCCGCGTTCGAGCGGGACGAAATGCGTCGTGCCGGGCAAGCGCTCGGCCGACAGACAGCCGGCATGCGCCGCGAACGCTGCGAATTCGGTGTCGCGCACGGTCGATCCGATATCGCCGGCGACAAGGGCAAAGGGCCGGTCGAGCGCCGCCAGCGCCGCCTCGATGCGGTGCGAGACGCCGCGAAAAGTGGCGGCTTCCCACGCCGGGGTACAGGCCAGCGTCACGCCTTCCGCCGTCGCGACAAGGCCGTCGGCGAGATAGGCATCGAGATCTGCATCATCCCAGCCGCCGAACACGCCGCGCCCGCGCCAGCGTTCGCGCGCGCTTGCCACGTCGGGATAGTCGGCACGCCGCCGGCCGGCGCCATCGGCCATCGGATTGGGGGTCTTGATGCCGGCGGCGAGCGCGGCACGTGCCAGATCGAAGGGGATCATCGGCGGATCGATCAGGACCAGCCCCGCCACCCGCGCCGGTGCCGCGACCGCCGCCAGCAATGACGAAGTCCCCCCCATCGAATGGCCGGCGAGCAGCCAGCGCGCTTGCGGCGCCACGGCATCGGTGACGGCGATGATATCGGCGGCAAAGACTTCCCATTCGACGCAATCGCTTGTCGGCGCGCGCGGGTCGATCGCGGCGGTGCGGCCATGGCCACGGGCATCGCTGGCGATGATGTTGAAGCGATCGGCGAGGGGCGCCAGCAGCCGCGCATAGAGCAGCGCATGCATCCCCGTCGCATGGGCGAAGTGCAGCCAGGGCGCCTCCGCCGGCGCGCTGTTCCAGCGCAGCGCGGCGCGCTTGCCGGCGCTGGTGTCGATCTCGATCTGCTGCATTGCGGCTCCTGTCCCCTTCGCTTTCTATCCGCCCGCACGCCCCGCCGCCAGCTTGCCTTTGTCACAGCCCGGTGGTTAGACCCGGGGCATGATCCGCATCCTCGCTTTCACCCTCGCCCTGTCCGCCACGACCGCCTTGGCGGCACCGGCCACCGCCCTGGCGGCTCCGACGAGCGAACGCTTCAGCGTCATCTTCGGTGGCAAGAATGTCGGGCATCTCAACGTCGATTCCACCGGCAATCGGTCGGTGATCGATTTCGATTACAAGAACAACGGCCGCGGCCCGACGATGAAGGAAACCCTCACCGTTGATGCCGCCGGGCTGCCGACAAGCTGGACGGTCGATGGCACGACGACCTTCGGCAGCAAGGTCAGCGAACGCTTCGCGCGCGCCGGAGCGAAAGCGAACTGGACCGATTCGACCGGCAAGGGCAGCGCCCGGGTGAGCGTGCCGAGCCTCTACATCGCCCAGAACGGCAGCGCCTGGGCCACCGGGCTGTATGCCCGCGCGCTGCTCAAGGATGCCGATGCCAGCCTGCCGGCGCTGCCGGGCGGCACCGTCACGCTGAAAAAGGGCGAAACGATCAGGGTCGGCGGCGCCGGCGCGGCGATCGACGTCACCCGCTACACCGTCAGCGGCCTCGATCTCGACCCCGAGGACGTGCTGCTCGATGGCGAGGGCAACATGTTCGGCTATGTAACGCCCGATTTCGCCATCCTGCGCGCCGGTTACGAGGGCGAACAGACGCGGCTGCGCGAGATCGCCGCCAAATGGTCGACCGATCGCTTCAGCGAAATCCAGGCGCGCGCCGCCCACAAGCCCGGCGCGCCGCTGCGCATCACCAACGTCCGGCTGTTCGACCCGGTGACCAAATCGCTGACCGGCCTGCGCAGCGTCATTGTCAACGGCCGCGAGATCGCCGCGGTCGTGCCCAACGACAGCCCGGCGACGCCCGGCGAAGCCCATCTCGATGGCGAAGGCGGCACGCTGGTGCCCGGCATGTACGAAATGCACGGCCATATCAGCCAGGATGGTGCGCTGCTCAACCTTGCCGCCGGCATCACCAGCGTGCGCGACATGGGCAACGACAATGCTGTGCTCGCCGGCCTGATCGATCGCATCGACAATGGCACCATCGCCGGGCCGCGCGTCATCCGCGGCGGCTTCATCGAAGGCAAATCGCCGTTCAGCTCCAACAACGGCTTTGTCGTCGACAGCGAGGCAGAGGCGCTCGACGCGGTGCGCTGGTATGCGGCGCGCGGCTATTGGGCGATCAAGATCTACAACAGCATGAACCCGGCGTTCGTGCCGGCGATGGTCAAGGAAGCGCACCGCCTTGGCCTGAAGGTGATGGGCCATGTGCCGGCGTTTTCGAGCGCCGATGCGATGCTCACGGCCGGCTATGACGAAATCACCCATATCAACCAGTTCATGCTGGGCTGGGTGCTCAAGCCGGGCGAGGATACGCGGCAGTTGCTGCGGCTGACCGCGCTCAAGCGGCTGCCGGCGCTCGACCTGAACAGCGCGCCGGTGCAGCACACCATCGGGCTGATGGTCGATGGCAAGCGCGCCATCGACCCGACGCTCAACATCCATGAAATGCTCACCCAGAACCGTGACGGCACGATCTGGCCGGGATCGACCGACATCT
>JBILPK010000348.1:0-2564 GCA_044373875.1 Polymorphobacter sp. | reverse complement strand
GGCCGGGTTCGTCAAAAATGCAGGTTGCGTAACTTTTCTGCGCCGCACAATGGTGGGCTATGAGGGGCACGTGGCGCATCAGACAATTTCTTGCACGACGAAGACTGGCGCGGGCTGGGCGCGAAGCGGTGAAAAAAGTCCACGCGTTTCCGCGAATAGCATACCGAAGGCCGCATGGGTTGACGAGCGAACTCGTCGTGACGCTGACTTCATACCCGGCACGATTTGCCACCTTGGCCGCTACGATCAAAAGTTTATTGGATCAGGAAATTTCTCCGGATCGCACGGTCTTGTGGCTAGATTATCGCGATCTGGCCTCGCTACCGGAAGACGTACGAGCGCTAGAACGAGATGGGTTGGAGATCCGCGGTTGTCACAGCCTTCGATCCTATAAGAAGCTTATGCCCGCGTTGAGCCAATGGCCGAACGCTACCTTCGTAACGGCAGACGACGACGTATACTATCCGACGAACTGGTTGGTCGGTCTCGTAGAGTGCCATCGTGCCGACCCGATACGAATCGTGGCTTGGCGTGCACATGTCGCACGCGCAGGTCCTGACGGTCGGCCTATTCCTTACGTCGACTGGGAGTTTGCGACCTCACGGACCTCCGTCAATGAACCGAACGCGGCGTTGTTTCCGACCGGCGTCGGAGGCGTGCTTTACCCGGCTGGCAGCCTGCACTTGGATGTATTCGACCAACAACAGTTTACCACCTTGTGCCCTGAGGCCGACGATGTCTGGTTTTACTGGATGGCACGCCGCGCGGGGACAAGGCATGTGCGCGTTGATGGCTGGATCGAACTGATCGAATGGCCGAATACGCAACAGGTTGGTTTACGGGTAGCGAACCTTGGAGGCGAAGGTAACGATCGTCAGATCCGCGCAATGGAAAAGGCATACGGACCGTTTCCGTTCTGACGAAGAAGCGTCATTTCTCGCCGCGAGAAAGCCGGCCGCTCCTGATTGGCCAGTTCCGGTGGCGCGCCGCAAAAGCTACCGACGTTAGATATTTTGAAAGCTAGTCTATTGATCCGGATCTCGTTCCTCCTGCCCACATTCAACCGCGCGTCGTACATAGGAGAAGCGATTGAGGCGATGCGAGCGCAGATGGGCGCGGATGACGAACTGCTCGTGATAGATGATGGGTCGACGGATGCAACGCCGGACATCGTTGCATCGCTGAAGCCGGACGTCCGGTACGTCAAGCAGGAAAATGCAGGCAAATCGGCAGCGCTCAATCGTGGTTTGTCGATGACGACGGGCGAGTTCGTGATGATTTGCGACGACGATGACGTGCTGCGTCCGGGCAGCGTCGCAGCACTGATGAACCGGCTTGCCGAAACCCAGGCGGATTTCGTCTTCGGCAGGTACTCGCGATTTCGCACCGAGCCTTATGGCACGCGTGTCGATCTGGGCACCGGATACTGGCCCGACCTTTCGTGCGGGTTGCTGGTACGGCATTTCCTAGAGGACGCGTTCGTGATGCAGAACGCAGCGATCGTTCGACGGAGTGCTTATGACCGCGTCGGGCCATTCGACGAGGAAATGCTTCGTTCGCTAGACTATGACATGTTCGTACGCTTGGCGCTGGTCACGCAACCGACGTATTGCGACCGGTACATCTTCGATCAGCGCAAGCATGAAGGGATGCGGGGTCCTGCGCAGTCTATTCATCCTGCGAACAAGTCCGATAGCATCTGGCGTGAGTATGATCGCCGCATTTTCTTGAAGGTCCACGATCGGCTCGGCCTGTCAGCCTATGCGGCCATGTACAGCGCTGACGATCCCAGCAGGCTGGAGCGCGCCGCGCACCTCCAACGCGCCTGCGTCAATGCGCGGCACGACCTTTGGGACTTGGCGGTTAGCGATCTGGAGGCGGCTGCCGATATCATAGCAGGCCCCCTGGACTGGGGCGAACGAGAGATCTGCGGCAGGGTACTCAACGGCAAGCACGGACTTTCCGGCGCGGTCGATGGCGCGATTGCAGCATCGCTGCGCCTGCTTCTGCGCCGTTCGCCAGCCGGGCGGGACATTGTTCGTGGGATGCTCGACGGGGCATTATGGCGATTGCGGGGTGGGCCGGAAAACGACTCGGCGGAGATGCGCCGGCTTGCGGGATCCGTTGTCGGCGTCGTCGGCCTTGGTGCAGCCATTGTCAGGCGCAAGCTCATGCGACGCACGGGGAACCCAAAACTTGTCGAAAACACCGGTTGGCGGCTTTGTGCCAATGACCCGACTGCGGCGGCAGGTTCGGTGACGTGACATTACTGCTGAACCACCAATGCTGCTCTGCGCAAAAGTGCAATCGCAATGATGCGCTGCTGCAGTTAGCGCTGCGGCAATGACCACCCCAGCTTCCGCACCTCCGCCGCGTGTCGCCTCGTTCGGCAAGGCCGCGGCGAACGGGGCCACCTGGCTTGGCGCAGCGCAGGTCGTTCGAATTGCGCTCACCTTTGCTTCGACTGCGATTATCGCCCGCGTGCTGGCGCCCGACGATTATGGTGTGATCGCAATGGTCGGGCCGATCCTGGCGCTGATCATGATCTTCCAGGACCTCGGACT
>JBILPK010000045.1:0-21787 GCA_044373875.1 Polymorphobacter sp. | reverse complement strand
ACCGTCGACGATGCCGGGGCATGGTTGAGATCGATCGAGACCAGTGGTTCGTCGGTCCAGTCGAGAATGCCCTTGAGCTCGCCATGCGCGGCGGCCTTGAGCGCGGCGTTGACTTCGTCCTTCGTCGTGGCGCGGCCGCTTTCGAAGGTCAGATCGACAAGGCTGACATTGGGGGTCGGCACGCGCACCGCCGAGCCATCGAGCTTGCCCTTCAACTGCGGCAGCACTTCGCCGACGGCGCGGGCAGCGCCGGTGGTGGTCGGGATCATCGACATGCCGGCGGCACGCGCGCGGCGCGGATCGTCATGGATCTGGTCGAGGATCTTCTGGTCGTTGGTATAGGCGTGGATGGTGGTCATCAGCCCCTTGACGATACCGAACTCGCGATCGAGCACCATCGCGACGGGGGCGAGACAGTTGGTCGTGCACGATGCGTTCGAAACGATCTTGTGGTCGGCGGTCAGCTTGTCATGGTTGACGCCGTAGACGACGGTCAGATCGACGCCCTTGCCGGGGGCCGAGATCAACACGCGCTTGGCGCCGGCGGCCAGATGTGCGCCCGCCTTGGCGGCATCGGTGAAGAAACCGGTGCATTCAAGCGCGATGTCGACGCCCATTTCGCCGTGCGGCAGCTTGGCGGGGTCACGCTCGGCGGTGACGCGGATGCGCAGGCCATCGACGACGATATAGTCGCCATCGACACCGATCTCGCCCTTGAAGGTGCCATGCACCGAGTCGCGCTTCAGCAACCGGGCATTGGAAGCAGGATCGGCGAGATCGTTGATGGCAACGACGACGATATCCTGACGCCCCGATTCGAGAATGGCGCGCAACACGTTGCGACCGATCCGCCCGAACCCGTTGATGGCGACCCTGATGGCCATGGCACTGTCCCTTTTTGCGATTTGTCACTTGCGGCTGTGCATCTGCAACAAAATGACCGAGAGGCAAAGCCTTTTAGACAGCAAGCCTTTCGCGAACCCGCGCCGCCACCTGCGGCCCGGACAGACCGAAGCGCGCATAGACCTCGGCGATCGGTGCCGAGACGCCGAAAGCATCGACGCCGATGTTGAGCCCCTTGTTGCCGGTGTAGCGTTCCCAACCCAGCGTGACGCCGGCTTCGACCGAGACCAGCAGCGCGTCATCGGGCAGCAGTTCGGCGCGATACGCCGCCGGCTGGGCATCGAAGGCGGCCCAGCAGGGCATCGAAACGACGTCGCAGCCGATGCCTGCGGTTTCGAGTTCGCTTGCCGCCGCCATGGCAATTTCGACTTCGGAGCCCGTGGCGAGCAAGACAACGCGCCGTGCCGCCGTCGCGGTGACAAGCCGATAACCGCCCTTGGCGGTCAGATTTTCGGCGGCGACAAGGCGTACCTGCGGCAAATTTTGGCGACTGAGCGCCAGCACCGACGGACGCCCGGTATCGGCAAGCGCCAGCGCCCAGCTTTCCGCCGCCTCGACCGCATCGCAGGGGCGATAGACGGCAAGGTTGGGAATGGCGCGCAGGCTGAGCAGATGTTCGACCGGCTGGTGGGTCGGGCCATCCTCGCCCACCCCGATCGAATCATGCGTCAGCACATAGATGACCCGGATGCGCTGGATCGCCGACATGCGGATGGCGTTGCGCATGTAATCCGAAAACACCAGGAAGGTGCCGCCATAGGGAATGGCGCCACCGTGCAGCGCGATGCCGTTCATCGCCGCCGCCATGCCGAATTCGCGGATGCCGTAATTGACGTAGCGGCCGGCGTAATGGTCGGCCGCCAGCACGTCCTGGTCCTTGGTGCGGGTGAAGTTCGAACCCGTTAGATCGGCCGAGCCGCCGATCGTCAGCGGCGCCGCGGGGTTGATGACCGCCAGCGCCATTTCGGACGATTTGCGCGTCGCGACCTTTTGCGGCGCCGCGATCAACCCGGCAATATGCGCCTCGAGCGCCGCGACAGCCGCTGCCGGCACCTCGCCTGCCATGCGGGCGGTAAACTCGTCGGCCTTGCCAGATGCAGCAAGTCGGGCTTCCCAGGCGCTGCGTTCGCTGGCACCGCGGCGCCCTGCGGCGCGCCAGGCGACGGCAATATCGGCAGGGATTTCAAAGGGCGGCGCCGTCCAGCCGAGCGCTTCGCGGGCGCCGGCGATTTCGGCGGCACCGAGCGGCGAGCCGTGCGCCTTGCTGCTGCCGGCCCGGGTCGGCGCGCCGAAGCCGATGGTGGTGCGGCAGGCGATCAGCGACGGGCGCGGATCGGCGGCGGCTTCGGCCAGCGCTGCGGCAACGGCGTCATGGTCATGGCCGTCGCAGGCGACGACATGCCAGCCCGAGGCGGCAAAGCGCATCGCCATGTTGTCCGAAGTCGACAACGAGGTGGCGCCGTCGATCGAGATCTGGTTGTCGTCCCACAGCACCTTGAGCCGGCCGAGCTTGAGATGCCCTGCCAGACTGATGGCTTCCTGCGAAATGCCTTCCATCAGGCAGCCATCGCCCGCGATCACCCATGTGCGGTGATCGACCAGGGCATCGCCGTACAGCGCGTTGAGATGACGTTCGGCGAACGCCATGCCGACCGCGGTGGCAAGGCCCTGCCCCAGCGGCCCGGTGGTGGTTTCGACGCCATCGAGTTCGAAATTTTCGGGATGCCCGGCGCAGGGGCTGCCGATCTGGCGGAATTTCATAATATCCTGCAGCGTCGGCCGTTGATACCCCGTGAGATGCAGGAGCGCGTAGATGAGCATCGAGCCATGGCCCGCCGACAGCACGAAACGGTCGCGATCGGCCCAGCGCGGCTGGCTGGCATCGAATTTGAGGAATTTGGTGAAAAGCACGGTCGCGGCATCGGCCATGCCCATCGGCATGCCGGGGTGGCCGGAATTGGCGGCTTCGACTGCATCCATGGCCAGGGCGCGAATCGCATTCGCCATCGATCGAGGGTCGGTCATGTCTACAGGCCTGAAATGAAAGTGAAATCATCCGATCCACGGTATGCGGCCGCGAATCGCCTGTTTGTTTGGCCTGACCCGAACGAAAGCGTCAACCACGGCGACACCACAAGTGTTGCACCAAGGACGGCATCCCGCAGTCCCGGTGAAATGAGCGTTAATTGCCATTGCTCATAAATTTCTTTATACGGGCTCCGGAACCCGCTGTTCTCAAAGGTATCATCATCTCGAAACCGGCTGATATCATTGCACGTCTCGACGAAGTCCTTGCCAGGATCGAGTGTGTATTGGCCGCCCGGGCCGTGGAAGATGCGCGCCTGAAACGCGTGGAAGCGGCGGCAATTTCAGCGCTTTCGGATCTTGATGCCATGTTGGACAGCGCAGACGCCGGCGATAGGCGAAAGGGCGGCTGATGGGGATGGTCAATGTCGATATCGGCGGCCGCAGCTACGCGCTGTCATGCCGCGATGGCGATGAAGCCCATCTCGTCGACCTGGCGGGCGATATCGCCGAAAAGGCCGCGAGCCTGACCCGGTCGATCGGCACGATGACCGAAGCACGGCTGTTGCTGATGGCAGCGCTGATGGTCGCCGACGAACTTTTCGAAATGCGCAACGGCAACGCACCTGCGCCGCCATCGCCCGCACCCGACCACGACATCACCGAAAAACTGACCGCTGTGCTCGACCGCGCCGAAGCGCTGGCCACTCGGCTCGACGCCTGATCGGTTCTTGTCGGCTTTTGGCCGGATGGATGCCTTGAGCCCAGAGGGCAAACGTCCTATATTCCGCGGTGGCGGGAACTGTCCGGCACGAGCACCGAGCATCCCTGAGGCGATTCACTTTCCTAGGGGGCTGGCCCTGGGCGGATTCTGGTCCGTCCTATCTGGTCCCCACCTGACGTAAACGGCGTCAGAGGATCTCTCCTGCACCGACCCATGATGGTCCCGCCAACCTTTTCGGCACCGGTGCCGCCGGTGCACTGACGGGGACGATCGCCGCCGATGACCGCCGCCCCCGATGATCCGAAAATCGCCCTGCGTCGGCAGTTGCGCGCGGCCCGCGTCGCCTGGGTCAACAGCCTCTCCCCTGCTGCACGCGAAACGCTGGAGCGCGATCTCGCGCGCCAGGCGGCGCCGATCACCCACCGCGCCCGCTTGCCGGCGAGCTATGCCGCCCATGGCAGCGAAATCGATCCGCAATTCGTCGAGCATGACCTACCGACCTGCGCTTTTCCAAGGGTTTCAGGTGAAAACCTGTTCTTTCACCTCAGCGAATGGAAGGCACTGCGGCCCGGTTTCGGCAACATCCCCGAACCCGAGGCGCAGACGCCGCTGGTCACGCCGGACCTGATCCTGGTGCCGCTGGTCGGCGCCACGCTCGGCGGACTGCGGCTTGGCCAGGGCGGCGGCTATTATGATCGCACCCTGGCGCGGCTGCGCGTCGCCGGGCCGGTGATTGCGCTCGGCCTCGCCTGGGACGTGCAGATCATCGCCGCCCTGCCTGCCGACCCCTGGGATGAAAGGCTCGACTGGATCGCGACACCGACGCGTCTGGTCGAATGCGCCCGGTATCGCTAACAGGCGCTGCATGGAACCAAGCTGGCGCAAACCGGCAGGCGTGCTCGGCCTGCTTTTCTACCTCGCACTCTATGCCGGCGCCGTCGCGTCGTTCGGCGCCGAACTGGCGCGGCTGCCGACGGCGTTGATGGTGCTCGCCTATTTGCTGCTCGGCATGGCCTGGGTGCTGCCGCTGCGGCCCCTGTTCATCTGGATGAATACCGGGCGCTGGACGGCGCCCAAGGGAAAGACCGACAAGAAATGAAGACCGCTGCCGCCTGTGAGACCATGGCCGAAGTGCGCGATGGCGTCGATGCGATCGACCGCGAGCTCGTCGCGCTGCTGGCGCGGCGCTTTGGCTATATGGATGCCGCCGCTCGCATCAAGCCGACTCGCGGCGCGGTGCGCGACGAAGCCCGCAAGGCACAGGTGATCGCCAACGCTGCGGCGGCTGCCGATGCCGCCGGGTTGCCGGCCGGGCTGGCCGAAGGCCTGTGGGAAACGCTCGTCGAAGCATCGATCGCGCACGAACTCGGGGTGTGGGAGCGGTTGCGTCCCTGATGCTGCCCCGGCGATCCGCTCGCCTGCCCCTGTCAAAAAGGGTGGCGCGAGTGACGGGGCTCGAACCCGCGACCTCCGGCGTGACAGGCCGGCGCTCTAACCAACTGAGCTACACCCGCATGTTGTGCGGAAGCGGCGGGATAGGCACCGGCCATCGCCCTGTCAAGCGTTGCTGTCGGGTTAAATCGCTTTCCCTGTGGATAGCCCTGTTCCACCCTCTGGCAATTGGGGCCGTCACGGCCTAGGCGAAGTGGCATGACCGAAGCTTCCCACGCCGATCCCGCCGCCAGCATCGCGCGGCTGCTTGCCCTTCTCGATGTCGAACGCATCGAAGATGATCTTTATCGCGGCCAGTCGACCAATGCCGGCTGGATGCGTGTCTACGGCGGCCAGGTCGTCGCCCAGGCGCTGATGGCGGCATCGCGCACGGTGGCGCCCGGCCGGCTCTGCCATTCGCTGCACAGCTATTTCATCCGCCCCGGCGATCCGGCGCACCCGATCGTCTATCGTGTCGAACGCGACCGCGACGGCGCCAGCTTCACCACCCGCCGCGTCATCGCCATCCAGAAGGGCCGGCCGATCTTCAACATGGCGGCCTCCTTCCAGGCCGAGGAGCCGGGCCTGACCCATGCCGACACCATGCCCACCAGTGTCGACCCCGATTCGCTGCAGAGCGAGGCCGAATGGGCCGAGATCCATGCTGCCGAGGCGCCCGAGCCCTATCGCAGCCTGATGAAGAACCGCGACCGGCCGCTCGATTTCCGACCCGTCACCAAGGTTCATCCGTTCCGCCCGGTGGCGCATCCGCCGCGGGCCCAGCACTGGGTGCGCGCCGTCGCCCCTTTCGACGTGCCCGCCCCGGCCGCGCGCGCGCTGTTCGCCTATGCCAGCGACATGACCCTGCTCGATACCTGCCTGCTGCCGCACGCCATCGCCTGGTCGGACCCGAGCATGCAGGTCGCCAGCCTCGACCATGCCATCTGGTTCAACGCCACCCCCGACCTGAACGACTGGCATCTGTTCGACCAGGATTCGCCCGTCGCCGGCGGCGGCCGCGGGCTCAACCGCGCGCTGGTCTACAGCCGCAGTGGCACCCTGGTCGCCAGCGTCGTGCAGGAAGGCCTCATTCGCCGCCAGCAGGGGTGAAGCGTTGACACCGCCCCGCCGGCATCGTTTCAACCCCTTTGCCGCGCTCGGCCCGGGTCTCATCACCGGTGCCGCCGATGATGACCCGTCGGGCATCACCACCTATTCGCAGGCGGGTGCCCAATTCGGTTTCCAGATGCTGTGGACGGTGCTGCTCACCTATCCCTTCCTGGCGGTGTTCCAGCTCATTTGTGCCGAAACCGCGCGGGTGTCGGGGCTGGGGCTGGCCGCCAATATCAAGACCAGCTTTTCGCCCGTCATCCTGCGCGGGGTCGTGGCGCTGCTGCTGATTGCCAATACGCTCAACATCGCTGCCGACCTGTCGGCAATGGGCGCCGCTGCCGAGCTGGCGATCGGTGCCAACCACCATGCCATGACGGTGGCCTTTGCGCTGCTGACATTGGGGTTGCAGGTGTTCGTGCCCTATCATCGCTATGTCCGGCTGCTGAAATGGCTGACGCTGGCGCTGTTCGCCTATGTCGCAGTCGTCGTCATCGTCGGCGTGTCACCGGCCGCTGTCGCCGCCGCCGTCCTGCACCCGACGCTGTCGGTCGATACCGAAACCGCGACCATGGTCGTCGCCATCCTGGGGACCACGATCAGCCCCTATCTGTTCTTCTGGCAATCATCGCAGGAGATCGAGGAGATGGGCCTGCACCATCGCCGCCCCTTGCGCGACGCGCCGCGCAACGCCCGCGCCGAATTGCGGCGGATGCAGGTCGACAGCTGGGGCGGCATGGCGGTCACCCATGTCATCAGCCTGTCGATCATGCTGGCGACCGCGGCGACCCTCCACGCCCATGGCATCACCCGTATCGACAGCGCCGCCGACGCCGCCGAGGCGCTGCGACCGCTGGCCGGCGATTTCGCCTTTGGACTGTTCGCCATCGGCATCATCGGCACCGGGCTGCTCGCCGTGCCGGTGCTGGCCGGATCGGCGGCCTATGCCCTGTCGGAAACCATGGGCTGGCGTGCCGGGCTCGAGCTCAAGCCGGCCGAGGCACGCGGCTTTTATGGCCTGATCGCTGCCGCCATCATCACCGCCATGCTGCTGAACTTTTCGGCGATCGACCCGATCACCGCGCTGTTCTGGAGCGCCGTCGTCAACGGCATGGTCGCGGTGCCGGTGATGGTCGTCATCATGCTGCTGGCGCGCAAGCACAGCGTCATGGGGCGCTTCACCCTCAGCCGCTGGCACGCACGTATCGGCTGGGCGGCGACCGCGCTGATGGCGGTCGCCTCGGCGGTCATGTTCGCGACACTGTAAGCCTCAGCGCGTCACCCAGGCCCATTACCGGCATGCCCGGCACGCCGATCGGCACGGGCGGTTCGCGATCAGAAAAAGTGCCGTGCAACCGGTCCCACAGGCTCAGCCCGGCGGAAAAGTTCGAATCGAGCGCGGTGGCATCGGCGCGGTGGTGGATATCGTGCATCCCCGGGGTGGTCAGCAGCCACGCCAGCGGCGCATCGAAGGGCAAGTCGAGATCGGCGTGGTGAAAGAGGACGGAGGCAAAGAAAAACCCTTCCCATAGCTGCAACGCGCGCGGGCTGACGCCCAGCACGCGCACCTGAGCGAGCCGCAGCGCCACCGAAACCCCCATGTCGACGGCATGAAAGCGCAGCGCCGTGGAGGCATCCATGTCGCGGTCGCTGTGGTGGACAAGGTGCAGCCGCCACAGCCAGCCGACCCGATGCGTCGCGACGTGCCAGTGATAGTTGCTCCAGTCGAGCAGCAGCATGGCGGCAAGGTCGCGCAGCGGTGCCGGCAGTTGCTGCGCCAGCCCCTGCCGCCGCGCCTCCACACGGGCCGCCAGTGGCATGGCAAGGGGCCGTTGCACCGCCGCGACGACGGCAAGACTCGTTGCTCCCAGCGTCAGATTGGTCATGGTGCGGGCCGGTTCGGGCTGGGTGCGCACCCGCTTCGGCCACAGCCGCTCGGCGATCAGCAAGCCGCCGATGGCAGCAGCGGCCAGCCAGAGGTTGCCGCGAGGCCGTGCTTGTGTCGCCATCCGACCAGTCTAAACTCCTTGGCGCACCGCCCCCAAGGAGTTTTCGTGTCATGACCGTCCTCACCCGCCCCGAAGGCACCTTGCCCGAAGACCTGCACATCAGCCGCCGCGGCATCACGGCGCTGATCGCCGCGGGCTATGCCGCCGCCGCGGTCGGCGCCGATGCCGCGCCGATCACCACCAGCGCCGACGGCCTGACCACCGAAATGGTGACGATGCCGGGCGGCCTGCCCGGCTATGTCGCGCGCCCGGCCGCCAAGGGGAAATACCCCGCCGTCATCGTCGTCAACGAAGTCTTCGGCGTGCATGAATGGATCAAGGACATCTGCCGCCGTCTCGCCCAGGCCGGTTATGTCGCGATCGCGCCGGCGTTCTTCCATCGCAACGACCCGGGCAATGCGCTGGCGACAGCGACCGATTTCCCGACCATCATCAAGATCGTCGGCGAAGCGAAGAACGACCAGGTGATGGGCGATGTTGCGACGACGATCGCCTGGCTGGAAAAGCAGCCTTTCGTGAGCGCCAGCCGACTCGCCATCACCGGCTTTTGCTGGGGCGGCAGCGTCGTCTGGATGGCGGCGGCGAAATTCCCGCAGCTGAAGGCCGGTGGCGCCTGGTACGGCCGCATCAAGGGCGCGCCGAACGCCACCGAAGCCCGGCAATATCCGATCGATGTCGCCGCCACGCTCAAGGCGCCGGTCCTTGGCCTTTATGGCGCGCTCGACAAGGGCATCCCGGTTGCCGATGTCGAAGCGATGCAGGCGGCGCTGACCGCCGGCAAGGCCAATCCGGCGACGGCGCGCAGCGGCATCAAACTTTATGGCAGCAGCGACCATGGCTTCCTCGCCGATTATCGCCCGAGCTATAACCCCGTCGACGGCCCCGATGCCTGGGGCCGGCTGCTGGCGCATTTCAAGGCGAACGGGGTCTAGAGTCGTACCACCACCCCGAACCGAGACGAAAAATTCGGGGTGGCCCGGCAGCGGGCGTGAGGATAGGTCCGAGCCATGACCCAGGGCCATCAAGCGCTGACCGACAAGGAAAAGCAGGCGCTGCGCCTGCTGACCAGCGGCTATGACGCCAAGAGCATGGCCAGCCACCTCGGCCTGTCTGTCCATACCGTCAACGAACGGCTGCGCGATGCCCGGCGCAAGATGGCGACATCGAGCAGCCGCGAAGCCGCCCGCCTGCTGCGCGAGATGGAGGGGCCACCCCCTGAAAAAGCCGCGGACAAGGATTTGGGGGCTGCAGGACAAGCAGTTGCGGCGGCAAATGCGTCCGGCCAGCCCGGCCCGGGATCATCGCTTCGATCGACCCGGCGCCGCACCGGCTGGATCATCGGAGGAATCACCATGTCGCTCGCCCTTGTCGCCATCGCGCTCGCCAGCCTGTCCGCCTCCGACGCTGCGGCCCCCGCCGCGCCAGTAGTGGCCGTCGCCGAAACCGCGCCGGTCGCCGCCGCCCGCCAGTTCCTGGCGCTCGTCGATGCCGATGACTGGGCGGCGAGCTGGACCGCCGTCGGCGCGACGATGAAGGCGCAAAACACCCGGCAGACCTGGACGGATGCGTCGAATGGCATGCGCGCCAACCTTGGTGCCATTGTCCGCCGCGAACAGGCCAGCGCCGATTATGTGCCGGCGCCGCCCGCCGGCTATTGGATGATCAAGTTTCGCGCCAGCTATGCCAAAAAGCCCATCGCCATCGAAACGGTGACGCTGATGCAGGAAAAGGACGGCTGGCGTGTGGTGGGCGTGACGATCGATTGACCGCGCTGCCGGCGCCGCGCAGGGGAGTGCCCGGATAATACCGGACTTGCCCTGCCGCCATGGATGCGGCAGCATCCCGCCCCAGGCCGGTCAACGGCGACGGCAGGAGGACGCAGATGGCAGTCCAGTCCGAAATCGCGACCATCAGGGTTGCGGATGATCTCCAGCTTGCCGACCTGCGCGCCGCGCTCATCGCCGGCTGGCACGATTATCGTGCCTATCCCGCCTTCGGGCTGTTCTTTGCCAGCTTTTACGTGGCGGCGGGCATGTTCCTGTATTTCACCCTGTTCACGCGGGGTGAAATCACCTGGCTGATGGCCGCAGTGGCCGGATTCCCGCTCGTGGCGCCGTTTGTCGCTGCCGGCTTGTATGAAGTCAGCCGCCGCCGCGAAGCCGGGCTGCCGATGAACTGGCGCGTCATCCTGGGCGCGCTACGCGGCCATGGCGATGAACAGATCCTCAACATGGGCGTGATCATGTTCGTTGCCTTCGCTTTTTGGCTGATGGTGGCGCATGGCATCTTCGCGATTTTCATGGCGCAGGCCGGCGCCGGCATCGAAGGGGCGGCGCTGTTCACCAGCGCCGCCGGAGTGATGATGCTGCTCGTCGGCGGCGGCGTCGGCGCGCTGATGGCGTTGGGTTTCTATGCGATCAGCGTCATCAGCCTGCCGTTGCTGATCGATCACGAGGTCGATTTCATCACCGCGATCATTACCAGCCTGTCGGCGATGCGCGCCAACCGCTTCGTTTTGCTGGTCTGGGCGGGGATCATCGCGGTGTCGCTGTTCATCGCCATGCTGCCGCTGTTCCTGGGGCTGCTGGTGGTGCTGCCGGTGCTGGGGCACGCGACCTGGCATTTGTACCGGCGCTGCGTGCGCTAAAGCCCCGCCGCGATTGCGGTGCCGGCGGCCCAACCGCTCGCCCAGGCCCATTGGAAGTTGTAGCCGCCCAGCCAGCCGGTGACATCGACCGCCTCGCCGATGGCATAAAGCCCGGGAATCTTCTTCGCCGTCATCGTCTGAGATGACAGGTCGGCGGTCGAAATTCCGCCCACCGTGACCTCGGCCTTGGCAAAGCCTTCGCTGCCATTGGGCAGGAACTGCCAATCGGCGAGCAAGCGCTCGACATCGCCAAGCCGCGCGTCCGACAGGCTGTTGAGATCGCCATAAAGCCCGATGCGCTGCCACAACATGTCGGCGAGCCGGTCAGGGAGCACCGCCGCCAGCGTGTTGCGCAGGAAAGACCGTGGTCGGACGCGCTTGGCCGCCACCAGCCAGCCGGGCACCGCATCGGGCAGGAAGTTGATCGCGATCGGCTGGCCATGCCGCCAATAGCTCGACACCTGGAGGATCGCCGGGCCGGACAGGCCGCGATGGGTGAACAGCGCCGCCTCGCGGAACGCCGTCTTGCCGCAGAGCGCCACGACATCGGCGGCGACGCCCGAAATCTCGCGGAACAGCACCTCGTCGCCGCCGAGCGTCAGCGGCACCAGCGCCGGGCGCGGCTCGACTACCGACAGGCCGAAGCGGCGGGCGAGGCCATAGGCGTAATCGGTCGCCCCCATCTTGGGGATCGACGGCCCGCCGGTGGCGATGACCAGCGCGGGGGCGCTTGCGACGCGCTCACCGAAGGCAACGCGGAAACGGCCATCGGCATGGTCGATCTCGCCGAGCGCCCGCCCCAGGCTGATCGTCACCCCGGCAGCTTCGCATTCATCGAGCAGCAGCGCGACGATCTGCTTGGCTGAACCGTCGCAGAACAATTGCCCCAGCGTTTTTTCGTGAAACGCGATGCCGTGCTTTTCGACGAGGCCGATGAAATCCGCCGGTGTGTAGCGCCGCAGCGCCGATTTGGCGAAATGCGGGTTGGCCGACAGATAGCGTTCGGGTACCGCCCCGACATTGGTGAAATTGCAGCGCCCGCCGCCCGAAATGAGGATCTTCTTCCCCACTTCATCGGCATGGTCGATGACCAGCACCCGTGCCCCGCCCTGCCCCGCCACGGCGGCACACATCAGGCCAGCCCCGCCGCCGCCCAGGATTATCGCGTCATATTCTTGTATCATCACCCCCCGCTAGCCTGTCATCATCGCCGCGAACAGCCCTTCGGAGCCATCCATGACCATCGACTGGAACCACCAGGCCATCGCCTTGCTGCCCGAACTGGTGGCGCTGCGCCGCGCCATCCACGCCGAACCCGAGCTGGGGCTGCACAATCCGCGCACCACCGACAAGATTCGCGCCGCGCTCGCCGGGCTGCCGCTCGAAATACGCGAAGGGCCGTCGACGACCGGCCTCGTGGCGACCCTGCGCGGCTCGGCGAATGGCCGCACCATCCTGCTGCGCGGCGATACCGATGCGCTGCCGCTGACCGAGGACACCGGGCTGGCATTCAGCTCGGCGACCCCCGGCGCGATGCACGCCTGCGGCCATGACAGCCATGTCGCGATGCTGGTCGGCGCGGCGCGGCTGCTCTGCGCCAATCGCGACGCGCTGCCGGGCACGGTGCAGTTCATGTTCCAGCCGGGGGAGGAAGGCCATCATGGCGCCCGCCACATGCTCGACGACGGGCTGATCGCGCCCCTGCCCGATGCCGCCTTTGCGCTCCATATCATGCCCAACGCCCCGCACGGCGTCTTCGGCGGCCGTGTCGGGCCGCTGCTTGCGGCCACCGACCGGCTGCATGTCATCATCACCGGTCGCGGCGGCCATGCCTCGATGCCGCATGATGCGCTCGATCCGGTGCCGATCGCCTGCGAAATCGTGCTGGCGATCCAGAGCTTCGTGACCCGCCAGGTGTCGGTCTTCGATCCGGCGGTGGTCACCATCGGCCAGATCGTCGCCGGCACCACCGACAATATCATCCCCGAAACCGCCCGCTTGCTCGGTACCATCCGCACGCTTTCGGCACGCACGCGCGCCAGCGTGGCAGCCGGCCTGAAGCAACTGGTCTCGGGCATCGCCGCCGCCCATGGCGCCAGTGCCGAGGTGGTGATCGAACAGGGCTTTCCGGTGACGGTATGCGACGCCGATGCCGTGCACTTCGGCCAGGCGACAATAGAGGCGCTGTACGGCCCCGATGGCTGGCGCACGATGGCCAGCCCGGTCATGGGCGGCGAGGATTTCGCCTATGTGCTGGAAAAAGTGCCGGGCGCGATGTTCTTTCTCGGCGCATCGCAGGCCGGCAGCGACTGGACGCAATGCTGCGGCCTGCATTCGAACCGGATGACGATCGACGAATCGGTCATGGCCCGCGGCGCCGCGGTTCATGCGGCGCTGGCGGAACGTTTTCTGGCGACGGGCTTTGCAACGGCGCCGACTTCTGCCAGCCTATGATCGGCTGCGGTTTTTTCGCAAGATGTTCAGCTTTCGGCAACCGCATGGCACATAAATCAACCTCGTTGCATATGATGGCAGCGCAACGATGAGGCGGCATGGCTATGGCACTGCTCGATAGAGCCATCGATTTTCCGGCCTTGTTCAAGGACATCCCGACACCGTTGATGATGCTCGATCATCGACTCTGCTTCATCAGCACCAATGACTGCTATCTGGCCATGACCGGGCGCACATCGGACGACCTGATCGGCCGTTTCGTGTTCGACGCCTTCCCCGACGCTGCCGATCGGGTCGCCGTCACCAAGGCCGCCTTTGAACGGGCCCTTGCCGGCGAAACCACCAGGCTTGCGCGCAATGTCTTCGCCATCGAGGCTGCGGATGGCGTTGTCACCGATATCTGGTGGGACTGCGAACAGCGCCCGGTGCGTGGCCACGACGGGGCGATCGTCGGGGTCTTGCAGCATGCCAACAATGTTTCCGGTGAAATGGCGGCCGAACGCATGCGCGATGCCATCACGATCGAATATGACCACCGAATCCGCAACCTGTTGAGCAAGGTTTCGGCGATCGCCCGGCAAAGTGCGCGATCGACGCATTCGCTGCAGCAGTTCATCGACGATTTCGACCCGCGCATCATGTCGATGGCGCGTGCCCATCAATTGCTCGTCGAAGGCAGTGGCGACCGCATCGCCGTCGCCAGCCTTGTCGAGAGCGAACTCGCGCCCTACGCACGGTCGCAGCCGGGCGCCCGCGAAACAATCCGTATCAGCGGTCCGACGGTGCTGTTGTCGAGCCGGATCGCCCGGGCGCTCGGCATGGCCCTGCACGAACTTGCAACCAACGCGGTCAAGCATGGCGCGCTCAGCCACCCCGGTGGCCGGCTCGATGTCAATTGGCGCGAAGAGGCAGCGACGGGTGCCTTGCAATTGAACTGGCTGGAAAGCGGCATGCCGGGGCTGAAACCGCCCCGTACCGCCGGCTTTGGATCGACCATCATCGACCGCATCCTGCCCAGTGAAGTCGCCGGCACCGTGACCCGGGATTTCACATCGCAGGGGCTTGTCTGCATCATGGAAATCCCGGTGCCGTCGAGGGCCTGAGCCAGCGGCTACACCGTCAGCGACATGCCGCGATAGATGCGCGAACGATAGCGGCTGTCCTCGGCATCGGGCAGCGGCGCCCCGGCGAGCAGGACGGCACGGGCAAAGCGCTTGACCTCCTCGTCGTGTTCGGCGGCGTTGCGCGGCTCTTCGGAACGGACGCGCCGGGTCAGGTTGATTTGGTTGACCGGCACGTCATGGACCAGCCGCTCGTTTTCGACTGCGATCGTCGCGGTGAAAGCGTGCAGCGTCGTCTTGACGAAATTGGCGAGCGCAAAGGCCGGACCGCCGCCACCCGCGCCCTGGCCCATCGGCACATCGGGTGACACCAGCACGATCTGGCAGCCGTCATAAAGCGACACCTTGCGGGCGACGCGGAAATGATGGGTCAGGTTGGTTTCGACGACATCGGCGAAGCCGGCAGCATCGAGCGGCGCTTCGCCTTCGAACAGCGCATCGGGCAGCGGCTTGAACGGCGTCGAAACCACCGTTGTCGGATGGCCGAACTGCGCCAGCGCGCTGTCGAGACTGTCTTCGAGCGCCTGGTCGATGGCGGTGCCGACGACGATCGTTTCGATACGACCGTCACCCGTCGCGCCGACTCCATCGACAATCGCCTTTGCCCCGGCTTCGGTGCGGGTCAGCAGCACGATCGTCTTGACCCCGGCGGCCAGGAAGCTGTGCGCGCTGGCGGCAAGATAATCGGTCAGATGTTCGCCGACCAGCCAGACAGTGCGGCCGGCCATCTGGTCGAGCCGTTCCTGCTTCGGGCTCCCGAACAATTCGCGCTCGGTGGTCGAGCGTTCGACGTTGAGGCCGCCCGACGGCATGAAGGTTTCACCCGACACGGCGCGATCGGCAAGGAAGAACACCGTCGCCTGGGCCACATCGGTCTCGGTCGGCATCTTGCCGAGATGAAGCTGCGACAGCACGCCGGAACGGACCTTGGCTGCTTCGCGGGCGATCTGCGCGCCGGGCAACCACGGCATGTCGTCGGGCGGGATACGCATCAGCCAGTCGGTATCGGGCTTGCCTGCCCAATCGGTATTGATGAAATAGCCGCCCAGCCGCAGCCGCTTGACCAGCTTGGTCGCCAGCGCCGGCGTGAGCAGGAAACGATCCCAGCAGCAGCTTTCATCGCCATCACGCGCGCATGCCAGCGCCAGTTCGCGCAGTTCGGCCGGCACGGCGCGGTCGTGGCTCAACTGCACCGTATCGTTGCGGGCGAGGCGCGACAGGATGGCTTCGACCTTTTCGCCGCGGCGGATCGCCTTGATCGTGGCGGCATGCACGGCATTGAGCCGCTTGTTTTCAAGGATCAGGCGGCCGCGGCGTTCGAATAGCCCGGGCTTGCCGCCCAGGCCCGCCAGGCGGTCACCATCGACCGGCCCCGGCGCGATGGCGTTGATCTGGATTTCCGGCCCCAGGTGCCGCGCCATCGATTCGACCATGGCGCGCTGCCCCGATTTCGACACGGCGTAATCGGTGCGGTTGGGATAGCTGACGGCGAGGAATTTCTCGCCGCCGAAATAGCTCGAAACATTGAGGATATAGCCCGAACCCTGTTTCTTCATCATCGGCACCACCATGTGCATCAGCGCATAGTTGGAGATGAGGTTGGCGGCCTGGGTGTTGCGCCACGCCTTGATGTCCATGTCGACGGCCATTTCCTCGGCCCCCGACACCCCGGCGTTGTTGATCAGGTAATCGATGCGGCCAAAGGCCGCGATGGTGGCATCGACGGCCTTCTTCAGGCTGGCGACATCGGCGACATCGATATCGGCGAGGGTGCGCACCCGGCGCTCGACGCCCGAGAAACCGATGTCTTCAAGCTCGCCGACGATGCGTTCGCGCGCGGCGGCAAGCTCGCTGTCGCGGCGCGCCACCATCATCACCTTGGCACCGGCGAGCGCCAGCAGCCGCGCCACCTGCCCGCCGATCCCTGCCGAGCCGCCGGTGATCAGCGCGACCTTGCCGAGATGCAGCCCGGTGATGTTTTCCGACGTGCCGACCATCGCCTTGCGCGCGCCAGTCGCCTCGCCGATGCTTTCGGGCAAATAGAGGTTTACCGGCTTGATGCGGCGTTCCTTGAGCACGATACGCGCCGCCTGGCCGGCGGCGAACGACAGGCATTCGGGTTCGGCGTTGGTGTAGCGGATGATTTGGTTGCCCCATTCGCCCTTGTCGCGGCGGGCGTGGGCGGCATCGACGGCGCTTTCATCGCGCCAGATGCGGATGAGTTCTTCCAGCGCGGCGCGCAGCACATTGGCGTAATAATTGCCGGCACCATCGTCGCCGTTCGACATGAAGACGAAGCGCGGGTCGTGGAGGAGACCGTCATGCTCGCGCCAATAGCGGCTAAGCGTTCGCGCCACCGCGATATTGGCCTCGAGTTCATCATCGACGAAGCGTTCGACCTGGGCATCGCTGGCTTCGGCGAGCGGCCCCGAAAAATAGCCGGTGGGCCGCGTCGGCAGGATGATCGCACCGGTCACCGGCAGTTGGTCCCGGGTGAAGGCCGCGAGCACTTCGTCCATCACGACATGGTCGTGGCGCGGAAAATGCGCGACGCGGATGCGCGGGGCGCCGGCCAGCGCCAGCGCGGCATCCTCGGCGGCCGCCCGGGCATGAAAGCCAAGCAACACTTCGGCACCGCAATCGGCCTGCACGCGGGCAATCGCAATGGCATCATCGACCTGCGAGCCCGCCGACACCAGCACGCCGAGGCCGCCGCCATCGATCGAGCGCATCGTCGGGCGCGACAGATAGGTGGAGCGCGACTCCTGGCCGACTGCCATGCCGTGCGTCACTTCGAAATCATGGCCGGCCAAGGCCGCCGATTCGTCCGAGCCGAGGAAGACGCAGGTATGGGCGATATCAGCCGGCGTCGGGAAGGTCTTGGCTTTGGGCGCCCCTTCGACGCTGCGTTCGAGCGCCATCAGGTTGAAGAAGTGCTTGGCGGTGGCGCCGGGTTCATCACCGCGCAGGCCGTCCATGGCGGCAAAGACGGTGCGGATGCGCTCGCTGGCGATCGGGCCCGGGAAGAGCAGGTTGACGCGAATGCCGCGCGGGCCAAGCTCGGTCGCCATCTCGCGCGACATGGCGTTCATCGCCGCCTTAGGCACGGTATAGGCGGCGCGGGCATAATATTCGGTGCGCGAAAAAATCGTCGAGACGTTGATGATCGAGCCGCCCTCGCCCATCGAATTGGCGGCGGCGCGTACCATGTTCCAGGCGACGACCATGATGTTGCGCGCGGCATCGCCCACCGTTTCACTGTCGGTGCTGCCGGCGGCCTGCAACGCCGCGAGATCGGCCTGGCTGAGCGGCAGGTTCTCGAGCGGCTGCTTGGGGCCGGCCGAGCCTGCGTTGTTGACGAGGATGTCGATGCGGCCGTGGCGCGCGACGACTTCGGCGATGCCGGCACGGACGCTGTCGGCATCGGCGCCATCGATGACGACGGTGGAAGCGCGGCTAGCATCGACCCCGACCGCGGCGACGGCGGCATCGCGCGCGGTATCGGTGCGGCTGCGGTCACGCCCCGAAAACACCACCGTGGCGCCTTCGCCAAGGTAACGCCGGGCGATCGCCTGGCCGAGATTGCCCGCCGCGCCGGTGATCAGCGCGACCTTGCCGACGAGGCGACCCTGCGGAGCCACGATCACGGCGGTTTCGGTTGTCGACGTCTTTGCCATGGTCGTGTCTCTCAATTCGCGCTGTCGGTGGAGGCAGCCGCAGCACCAGCAGCCCATGCTTCGAAAAGTTCGTCCTTCGACCGCAAACCGGTCGCCGGCAGCGCGTGGTTGACGATGTAGGTGGCGCCCGAATGGCGGTTGTCCCACATCGACTGATGCGCTTCGGGCAGGCCGTCCCACGGCACCACGGTCGGCTCGGTGACATCGAGCAGGCCGGCGGCGACCATGTCGTTCATGCGCGTCACTTCATAGGCGTTGCACAGATGCGTGCCGAGGATTTCGGCGGTCGGCATGATGATGCGGCGCTGGCGCGTCCACACCTGCGGCGCGTAAAAATTATAGCGCTGCCCGGCCATGCCCTCGGCATAGACGATGCGCCCGGTGAAGGGCTTGACCAGCGCCGAGGTGACGCCGAGCGTGTCCTGGCCGGCGCGTTCGAGGACGATATCGGGGGCCCCGCGCGGGTTGTCGGGGGATTTGAGCAGCTTGCCGACGGCGCTTCCGAACGGCTTCAGCGTCTTGTCCTGGAACTCGCGCACGGCTTCGCGGAAGGCCTCGATATCGGCGCGGGCGACCGGCAGGCGCGGCATCGTGTCGGGCCAGTCGAAATTGGCCCCTTCCCGCCGCTTGATGCCTTCAAGGCTGACGACCCCGGCGACGGCGTCTTCAAACCCCAGCGACAAGATAAATTCGCGCTGGCCGTCGGTGGTGGTGACGACGACGGTGCGGGCACCGATGCCGCGCGCCGCCTCGATCATCTCCAGCCCGGTTTCATCGGCTAGCGCCTTTGAATTGGGGCCGTAGAAGATTAGGATCGCTTCGCCACCGCGGGCGCCGGCCTTTTGCAGCATGGCTTCGGCGGTCGAAGCGCCCGGCTTGCCCATGAAGCTGAGGTGATAGCCCGACGACGCGCCGTAGAACGCCATCTTGCCGCCTTCCGCGAGCAGCTGGAACGAGCGCGGGAACGACGTTTCGCCGGCATGGCTGACGGCGTAATCCGCCAGCTTGCCGTTGTTGAGGCGCTGGTATTCGGCGACCAGCGGCTGGCCGGCTGCCTCCCAGGCGCGTGACGCTTCGGCGCCATCGGGCACCGGCGTGTAGAGCGCGGCAAAGCGCGGATCGGTGCGGTCGATCGAACCGACGGCGCCCTTGGTTTTGACGAACTCGGCACGCGCCGGGCTGGAGACCAGGCCGGTGACGTTGAGCCCGCTCGCCTTCGATGACTTCAGCGCATCGAGCCCGGTGCCGGTCGCCGAACCTTCGATGAAGATGGTCTTGCCACCGACGATCTCCAGCGTGGTGAAAAGGCAGCGCACGATCGTGCCGAGGTTGAGGATATAGCTGCCAGCCTGTTCGAGCGTCAGGTCATTCGGCACATTGTGGAGCTGCGGCGCCTGCACGGTGAGGAACTGGGCATGGCTGCCGGTCTTGGTTTCATAGCCCTGGATGCTGAAATCGGCGAACATCGGGTCCCGGCCCGCGGCGGGGCTGAGCAGGTCGGACGTGCCCGAATAGACGGCGACCATGTCGCCGACCTTCAAGCGGCCTTCGCTGCGTGCTTCGCTGCCGAGTGCGGCGATGAGCGCCAGGCCACCCGAGCCGGTGGTCTGGAAATCTTCCTCATGGCCATCGAACGGTGACACAGGAATGCCGGTCAATGCCCAGATATCGTTGAAGTTGACCTCGCTGGTCAGCAGATAGACCAAAGCTTCGTTAGGCTCGGGCGTCGGCACCGGCACGACAAGCTCGCGCTCATGCATTGCCGGCTGGCCGAAGCGCGGGGCACCGGTTTCGGCATCGCGCGCGATACCAAAGGCGTACTGGTGGCCCGGAATGGCGGTGATGCCCGGGAAGAAGGCGGCGCCGACCGGCAGCAGGTCACCCGCTGCTTCCAGCTTTTCGGCGCGGGCATAATGCTCGCTGTCGATGAAGACGCCGTTGCGGCGCACCGGCAGCGGCGGGCTCTTCTTGTCGAGAAACTCGCGGATGCCGGTCTTGCCGCCCTCGGGGTCGACCACGGCTTCGGCGAACAATTGCGCCTCTCGCTCCAGTCCCGCCGCCATGCCGTCGGCCCAACCCGTTCGGATTGCCTCGATGGCGCGCTGACCGGCGGGGCCGCGTCCGGCCCATTCGAGCTGGCGCAAGATGCGCTGGATAAAATCATCGCCGAGCGCTTCATCGAGATCGACATGCGCCGGTTGCTGCCACGACGACTTCGCCGCTTTTTTGCGCTCGCGCCACGTGCGGCCGAGCACGCTGTTGTCGCCATGGCGTACGAACTCGCGCACCGCGGCATGGGCGAGGCTGAGCGCATCGTCCGAACCCGAGGCCAAGGTTTCGACCAGGCCGATCTTCAACGCGGCTTCGCCATCGATCGAGCGCCCGCCGAGGATGAGTTCGAGCGCATCGAGCAAGCCTTCGGGCCCGCGCTTTTCGGCAAGCAGGCGCGGCAGGCGCTGGGTGCCGCCATAACCCGGCAACAGGCGCAGGCGGATTTCGGGCTGGCCGAAGCGCGCATGCCCTTCGGCGACGCGCCAATGGCAGGCGAGCGCGAATTCCATGCCGCCGCCGAGTGCGACGCCTTGGATGGCTGCAACGCACGGCTTGCCCATCGATTCGATCTTCGCGAACGCCAGCTGGGCGTTGTTGGGCAGGACGCGGGCTTCCTCGACGGTGTGAATTTCATCGAGGAACTGGCGAATATCGGCGCCGGCAACGAAGCTTGCCGTGCCGTCGCCGGTGAACACCACCGCCACGACATCGTCTCGGCGCGACAGATGTTCGACCACGATCACCAGTTCATCGATGGCGCGTTCGTTGAGCGCGTTGACCGGCGGGTTGGTGACGAACACCGTCGCGACCTTCTTGCCGGGCGCCACGTCATTGTACTGGATACGGAAATAGCGATAGCGGTCGAAGATCTGCTGGTCTTCGGACAGGCTCTGCCTGCGCTGCCAGTCACCGATCGCCTTGCGCAACTCGTCGAGGCTTTCGGGGTTGCGCAGCGTCGTCACGTCGCCGACATCGCCACCTTCGACGAGCGCGCGCACCATGCGGCGCATGTATTTGCCGCTGCGGGTTTCGGGGAACTGGCTGACTTCGATGAAGTCACCCGGCACCGCGACGGCGCCCTTTTCCTGGCGCACCAGGTCGGACAGGCGGCGATAATCATCGCGGCCGAGCGTGCTGCCGGGGGCTGCGGTCACGAACGCGATCGGAGTCAGCCCCTTTTCGCGGTGCGGCGCACCGACTACCAGCACATTGCCGAGCGGGCTGTCGGGATCGAGCTGCTTGTCGCGCAGGATCGCGCCTTCGATTTCTTCGGTCCCCATGCGGTGACCCGAGACGTTGATCACGTCATCCGACCGGCCATGCAGCGAAAAGCCTTCATCGGCGTGGCGCACGGCGAAATCGCCCTGGGTATAGGCCCAGACACCCTGCCAGCGCCGCCAGTAACCGCTATCCCAGCGGTCACCGTCGCCGGTCCAGCCCGGCGCGACGCTGCCGTTTTCGACGGTGAAATGCTCCGGGTCGCCCCAGACGGTGCGCGCCAGATAGGGATAGGGCGCAGCGATGACGATTTCGCCCTTTTCGCCGATCTCGGCACGCCGCCAGTTGACGCCATCGGCTTTGGCGCGCGTCAGCGGTGCGATCGCGGTGGCATCGCCCTGCTCATCCTCGACCCA
>JBILPK010000347.1:0-2574 GCA_044373875.1 Polymorphobacter sp. | reverse complement strand
GTCGGCACCTTCCGCTGCATCGCCAAGTCGGCAGCGGGCATGATGACGCTCGAGCCGATGGAAGACGGCGAGCGCGGTGCCATCGTCAACACGGCGTCGGTGGCCGCCGAAGACGGCCAGATGGGCCAGGCGGCATACAGCGCGTCGAAGGGTGGCGTTGTCGGCATGACCCTGCCGATCGCCCGCGACCTGATGGGCGAAGGCATTCGCGTCAACACCATCCTGCCCGGCATCTTCAACACGCCGCTGCTTGCGGCAGCGCCCGACAATGTGAAGGCGGCGCTGTCGGCTTCGGTGCCGTTCCCCAAGCGCCTTGGCGCCCCGGCGGAATATGCGTCGCTGGCGGTGGAGATGTGCCGGAACAGCTATTTCAACGGGGAAGATGTGCGGCTGGACGGGGCGATCCGCATGGCGCCACGCTGAGTCGAAGCGCCGCGAGCGCGTAGCGCAAGCTACGCGCCGACTGGCGCAAGACCGGACGGCGAGACGGGGCGGCCTTCCCGCCCCGGGCTCGTCCGACGTCGGCCGCGGCTTTGCCGCGGCTTTTTCTTTGCGGCTTACCCAAGATTGACACACCCAACCCACGACTTAACATCACGCCCGCCAACCATCGGGGAGAGCAAACGTGGCGCACAAGTTCGAAGTCTACAAGGACAAGGCCGGCGAGTTCCGGGTCCGTTTCAAGTACAACAGCGAGACGATGTTTTCGACCGAAGGCTATGCCTCGAAGGCGTCGGCGATGAACGCCATCGAATCGATGAAGAAGAACGGCCCCGACGCGCCGATCGACGATACGACGACCGCCTGAGCCTTCAGGAAATCGGCCTCCTCCCCCGAACCGGGTGGGAGGCCTTTTTCATGTCCGAACCCCTGAACCGGGGGCAGGGCCGCCGGCCCTGCCCCCCGGAGGCACGCATTTTTACCCGTCGATGGCTTTCGCCAGCGCGAAATCGCGCGTCGACAGCCCGCCGGCATCGTGCGTCGTCAGCCGGATTTCGACGCGATTATAGACATTCGACCATTCGGGATGGTGATCGGCCTTTTCCGCCAGCAGCGCGACCCGGGTCATGAAGGCGAAGGCTTCAACGAAATCGGCGAATTTGTAAGCACGGTCGATGCCGTCGCCGTTGCGGGTCCAGCCCGGCACGCCGGCCAGCGCAGCGGTGATGGCGGCATCGTCGAGTTTGGCGATCATGGGGACATTCCTTGCAGTGGGGGCAGCGCCTGTCCTATTCCCGCTCGATGAGCACCCGTCAAACCCTCGCGCCCTTGTTGGCCGATATCGAAGCGCTGGCGCAGGCGGCGGTCGAACGGCTGCCAGACCTGTTCCGCGACCACCTTGCCAGCGTGCTGCTGCGCATCGAGGATTTTCCCGATGCCGAGGTGATCGCCGAGATGGAGCTCGAAAGCGAATGGGAGATACTGGGGCTTTATCAAGGCCGCCATGTCGGGCTGAAGGGCGATGAGCCGACCGGCGCGCTGCCCGACATGATCTTCCTCTATCGCCGGCCGATTCTCGACGAATGGTGCCAGACCGATGATTCGCTCGAAGCCATCGTCACCCATGTGCTGGTGCACGAGGTCGGGCATCATTTCGGGTTGAGTGATGAGGATATCGACGCGATCGAGGCGGGGGTCGCCTAACCTCTTCCGTTGACGCGAAGGCGTCGCCTATGGCTGCGGGAGAGGCAAGGACTCGGCGCAGCCGAGCCGGGAGAGGGGTTCTCACGAGCGAAAGCAAGAAGGCAAGAGCATGGGCAAAGCCCATGCCGACGTCAGACGAGTTCGGCCAGCGAGGCTGTCCGCCCCGCTGGCCGAGCTTGCGCCTGTCGGCGCTTAGCTTTGCTAAGCGCTCGCGGCGCTACGCTTAGAAATTAACCCGACCGGTCACCCCGAAGTACCGATCGGCCTCACGCGGGATGAGGTAACGCAGCGACCCACCCGGACCACCGTTAGTGATCTGCGCCGGGAAGCTTTCGTCGAACAGGTTCTTGACGACGAACTGCAGGCGGAAACGATCGTCCTTTTCGACAAGGCCGAACTGCAGGTCGACGAGGCTGTAGGCCTGGATGGTGCCCAGTGCGCGCACGGCGGCGCTGGCATCGAACAGTGACAGCTGGCTCGACTGGGTCGACGCCTGGACACCGAAGGTAAAGTCCACGGCGCCATTGGTGCGCCAGCGGTAATCGGCACCCAGCGAACCCTTCCACTTCGGCGCGAAGGCCAGCGGCGTGCCGGCGGGAACGACGGCAGCGCCCGGAGGGGCGTTGAAGGCATCGACGCGGGCGTCGGTATAGGCGACGCCGCCCGAGAAGGTCAGGTCGGTGACCGGGCGCCAGACGAAGTCCAGTTCCCCACCGCGGGTCGAGATGTCGCCGGCGTTGGTGAAGCGCGTGATGATGACACCGGCAACCAGATCGGGGTTGTTCGCCTGGAAATTCTTGTACTTGGCGTAGTAGCCGGCAAGGTTGAGGATCAGCGAGCCGTCGAACAGCACGTTCTTGAGGCCGATTTCATAGCTGTCGGCGGTTTCCGGATCGATGACGTTGGTGCCATTGGCGCTGAGGTTGAAGA
>JBILPK010000044.1:0-21834 GCA_044373875.1 Polymorphobacter sp. | reverse complement strand
CTGGAAATAGGACCAGCCGAGCATGCGCCAGCCTTCGGGATCATCGGCGTTGGCGGCGACCTTTTTTTCAAGGCCCGCAACCAGCGCGGCGATTTCGCCGGCGCCTTGCGCATCGGCGGGGGCGGCGCCGGCGGGCGGTGCGGTGCCGGCGGCCAATGGCACCGATGTGCCGCCAAGGCCCGGCTTGCCCATCGTGGCGTACAGCGCCCCGCCGGCAAGCGCGACCAGCGCCGCCAGCCCGATCGCCAGGCCCGACAGGCTGCGCGAGGCGAGTGCTGCCCGCGCTTCTTCGGGGATATGCCCGGCGGCGAGCATGCGGCGCTTGATTTCGACCCGTAATCCTTCGGCATCGGCGGGCGGAATGGCGCCGGCCGCCAGCTGGATATCGACATCGGCGAGCTGGTCACGCAGCACGGCAAGCGTCGCGGTGCGCGTGTCGGCACGGGCTTCGTGGCGGCGCACCAGCGGAATCGTCAGCACGGCGGCGGCGATCGCCACCATCAGGGTAAGAATGATCCAGAGGGTCATCGGTGTTTCTTCGCAATCTTTTGGCGGGTTCAGCGCAAGGTTTCGTCCTGCGACAGCGCGGCGACTTGGGCAAGCTCGCTTTCCGATAGCGGCACATCGGCAGGCAGGGCGGTGCGGCGGCGGCTCCAGGCAAGCAGCGCGGCGCCGCCGCCGAGCAGCACGGCGAACGGCCCCAGCCACAGCGCCCAGGTCGCGGGCTCGACCGGCGGCTTGAGCAGCACGAAATTGCCATAGCGGGTGACGAGATAATCGACCGTTTCGGCATCGGACTTGCCCAGCGTCAGCTGTTCGCGCACCACCAGCCGCAGGTCGCGCGCCAGCGGGGCATCGCTGTCGTCGATCGACTGGTTCTGGCAGACGACGCAGCGCAGATCCTTGGAAAGGTTGCGCGCGCGGGCCTCGAGCGCCGGATCGGCGAGCATTTCATCGGGCAGGACGGCGCCCGCCGGCACCGCCGGCAAAACCAACGCTGCGGGAACAGCCGCCAGCAGCAGCGCGGCCACAAAAGCCCTCATGCCTCGGCTCTCAACTTGGCCATCAGCGGCTTGATGGTGGCTTCCCACATCTCGGGGCTGATCGGGCCGATCTGCTTGAAACGCACCCGGCCGGCCTTGTCGACGATGAAGGTTTCGGGGACGCCGGTGACGCCAAGGTCGATCGCGGTACGCCCGGCTTCATCGGCGGCGGTGGCGCGATAGGGGTTGCCCCATTTGGTCAGCCAGTCGCGCGAATCCTGCGGTTTGTCCTTCCAGGCGATGCCATAGACAGGGAAGCCTTCGGCCGCGATGCGGGTCAGCACCGGATGTTCCTGCGGGCAGGCGGCGCACCAGCTGGCAAAGATGTTGAGCAGCGCCGGTTCGCCCTTCAGCGTGACGCTGGCGAGCCCGGGGCCACCGCCGGGGGCTTCGGCGATGCCCGGCAGGTCGAACGTCGGCAGCGGCCGGTCGATCAGCTGCGAGGGCAATGCCTTGGGGTCCTTGGTCAGGCCGATGCCGAAAAAGCCGACCAGCGCGATGAAGGCGATGACGGGAACGATGAAGACGATGCGGTTCATGGCGCCGGGCGCTCCTTATTCGGCCGGGGCGAGCAGGGGCCCGGCGACCCGCGCCGGCGCCCGCACGGGGGCACCGATGCGGAAGCGCCGGTCGGCCAGGCTGGCGGCGCCGCCCATCGCCATCATCAGCCCGCCGAACCAGATCCAGCCGACGAGCGGGTGATGATAGATGCGTACCACCAGCCCGGGGCCGCGCGGGCCGTTCTGCTGGTCGCCGATGGCGATATAGCTGTTGCCGAGCAGCGAGGTGCCGATGCCGGCTTCGGTGGTCTGGTTGCGGCTGACCGGGTAGAGCCGGCGCTCGCTGGCGAGATCGCGGACGCTTTCGGTGCCGAACAGCGATTTTTCGCGCACGGTGAAATGCGCCTGGAAGGCCTGGTAATTCGGCCCCTGCGCCTCACCCACCCGGTCGAGCGTCACCTGCATGGCGCCGACCGTGGCGGTTTCGCCTTCGCGCATGACGAGGATCTTCGATTCGGCAAAACCGCTCATCGCCGAAATGCCGGCAACGGTAACGCCCAGCCCGGCGTGCGCCAGCGCCATGCCGATGACCGCGGCGGGCGTGGTGCGTACCAGCCGCCACGAAAAGCCGCCGCCGCCCTGCCAGCGCCGCGCCAGCGACAGGCAGCCGCCGAGAATGAGCCAGAAGCCCAGTGCCAGCCCCAGTGCCGCCACGGCATTGGCGAGCCCGAACAGCGCCACCAGCCCGGCGGCCAGCGCCAGTGTCGCCAGCAGCGGCCATTTCAGCTTGGCGCCGACCCGATCGAGCCCGTCGCGCTTCCACGCCAGCATCGGCCCGACGGTGACGAGCAGCAGTAACGGCACCGACAGCGGCACGAAGACGAGGTTGTAATAGGGCGGGCCGACCGAAATCTTGTCGGCTGGCGACACCGCTTCCATGATGACCGGATAGAAGGTGCCGAGGAAGACCACCGCGGTCACCGCCATCAGGAACAGATTGTTGAGCGTCAGCCCGGCTTCGCGGCTGACTCCCGAGAACAGCGCCCCCGATTTGAGCAGCGGCGCGCGCCAGGCGAACAGCGCCAGTGCCGTGCCGGTCGATCCGATGATCATGGCAAGGATGAAGACGCCGCGTTCGGGATCGACGGCAAAGGCATGCACCGATGTGAGGATCCCCGAGCGGACGAGGAAGGTGCCGATCAGGCTGAGCGAGAAAGCGAGGATGGCGAGCAGGATCGTCCAGCCGGCAAGCGCCTGGCGCTTTTCGGTGACGATGGCGGAATGCAGCAGCGCGGTGCCGAGCAGCCACGGCATCAGCGACGCGTTCTCGACCGGGTCCCAGAACCACCAGCCGCCCCAGCCAAGCTCGTAATAGGCCCAGAACGAGCCCAGCGCGATGCCGCAGGTCAGCGGGATCCAGGCGGCGAGCACCCAGGGCCGCATCCAGCGCGCCCAGGCGGCATCGGCACGGCCTTCGAGCAGCGCGGCGACGGCAAAGCTGAAGGTCACCGAAAAGCCGACATAGCCGAGGTAGAGCAAGGGCGGGTGGAAGACGAGTCCGGGGTCCTGCAGCAGCGGATTGAGCTCGGCGCCATCGAGCGGGGCGGGCGACAACCGCGCGAACGGGTTCGAGGTGAACAGCGAAAAGGCGAGGAAGGCGACACTGATCATCGCCTGGATCGACAGTACCCGGGCTTGCAGGCTGGGCGGCAGATTATCGCCGAAGCGGCCGATGCCGGCGCCGAACAGCGCGAGGATGAGCACCCAGAGCAGCATGGACCCTTCGTGGTTGCCCCAGGTCGCCGCCAGCCGATAGGCTAGCGGCTGGGAGAGTGCGGAATGTTCGGCGACGAGTTCGACCGAAAAATCGGCCTGGCCGAAGCACAGCATCAGCAAGCCGAAGGCGAGAATGATGAGCACTGCCTGCAATTGCGCCGCCGATCGGCCGAAGGCCATCAACGCCGGTTCGCCGCGCACGGCGCCGATCATGGGCAGCACCGCCTGGGCAAAAGCGGTCAGCAAGGCGAGAATGAGGGCGAAATGCCCGATTTCGGCGTACATCGTGAACAGCGACCTCTGGCTGGCAAAGCGAAAAAACAGCTTTTGCGCAAAGACACTCTAGCCGACCGCGCGCGAGATGGTAGAGTGGAGTTGGTCGCAGGGATACCGGGCCATGATTGCTGGGGGGCAGAGTAGGGGTGAGCGAGCGCTATCGTATCGCGATCGTCGGTTCAGGACCGGCAGGTCTGAGCGCTGCTGCCCATGCAGCCAAGCTCGGGATCAGCCATGTCTTGCTCGAAAAGACCGGCCATCTGTCCGACACCATCTACAAATATCAAAAGGGCAAGCATGTGATGGCAACGCCATCGCAACTCGTCCTGCGTGCCGGTGGCGGCCTGCAGTTCGAAGCCGGCAAGCGCGAGACCATCCTGGGTATCTGGGATGAGATGACCGCGGCCGGCAAGGTCAACGTCAAGCTCAATGCCGAGATCAAGTCGATCACCGGGACGGGCGATGCGATCCCCGGCAGCATCCAGAAGATTGCCGTACGCAAGCGCGATGGCACTACCGATATCAATGAGTTACAGCGTCTTGCCCCGCCCTACAAGCTGGTGACCACCAGCGGCGAGGAGATCATTGCCGACACGGTCATCCTCGCCATCGGCACCCAGGGCAACCCGAATCTGCTGGGCTGCCCCGGTGCCGAAAAGCCGCATATCCAGTATCAGCTCGACGATCCAGCCGCTTATAATGACGAACATATCTTCGTTTATGGCGGCGGCGACGCCGGCATCGAGAATGCGCTGGGGCTGGCGGCGGACGCGGCGCAGGGCAATATCGTCACGCTGATGAACCGCGGCGCCGAGTTCAACACCGCCAAGGACGCCAACGTCAAGGCGCTGTTCGCGGCGCGCGATGCCGGCCGAATCAGCATCATGACCGAAACCTCGCCGCGCGCGATCGAGAACAAATGGGTCGTGCTCGACACCCGCGACGGCGAAGTGCGCGCCCAGTGCGACCGCATGATCGCTCGAATCGGTTCGGCGCCGCCGCGCAGCTTTGTCGAAGCCTGCGGGGTCGAATTCGCTTCGGCCGACCGGCTCGCATTCCCGAAACTGTCGGCGGTGTTCGAATCGACCGCGCCGGGCATCTTCGTCGTCGGCGCGCTCGCGGGTTATCCGCTGATCAAGCATTGCATGAACCAGGGTCATGACGTCGTTGAGTTCATCAACGGCAATACCGAGCTGAAGCCCGCCGACGAACCGATCCTCGAGGCCAAGTTCAAGGGCCTGCCCGGCGGCAAGTCGGTGTCGGAATGGCTCGAATATCTGCGCAGCAACGTCGGCATCCTCGAAGGCATGAGCGTCTTGCAGATGCGCGAGTTCATGCTCGATTCCGAAGCCCGCGCCTATCGCGCCGGCGAAGTCATCTTCGAACGCAACGCGCCGGGATCATCACTGTTCGGGATCGCCGACGGCCAGGTGCGGGTCGAGATCAACCCCACTGACCCGTCGATTACCGTGCCGATCGGCAAGGGCGAGATTTTCGGTGAAGTCGGCCTGATTTCGGGGCGTCGGCGCGGCGCTACCGTGCGCGCCGGCACCGATTGCGTGCTCGTCGAAATTTCGCGCAGCGCCGCGCTCAAGCTGATGTCGGCGGTGCCGGCGGCCAGTCGCGAAGTGACGCGCATCACCACGCTGCGCAGCCTGTTGCAGATCTTCAAGTCGGGCCTTGCCGCCGATGACCTGACCGATGTCGTCGCCTCGGCCAAGGTCGAGACGATTCGCGCCGGCCAGGCGATCATCAAGGAAGGCGAGACCGGCGACGATATCTACATTATCCGCTCGGGCTCGATGATCGTGGAAAAGACCATCGGCGGCAAACCGGTGTTCCTGTCCTATGTGCCCGCCGGCTCCTATGTCGGCGAAATGGCGGTGATCGACGGTGATCCGCGCTCGGCGACGGTGCGCGCCGCGGTCAAGTCCGATGTCATCAAGCTCGAGGGCAACAGCTTCCGCAGCCTGCTCGCCGCCAAGCCCGAGCTGATGGCGCGGCTGCGCAACGACATGGCGAGCCGGACCCAGCTCAACACCTTCATCGAATCGAAGAAGGACAGTTTCGGCGGCGTCGTCGAAATGTACTCGGGCATCGCCAATTTCCTCGTCGATAATGGCGTCGGCGAAGCGACCGACGTGCTGCTGATCGACGAAAAGCTCTGCGTCGGCTGCGACAATTGCGAAAAGGCCTGCGCCGATTCGCACGACGGCCTGTCGCGGCTCGATCGCGAGGCGGGGCGCACCTATGCGCACCTCCACGTGCCGACGTCGTGCCGGCATTGCGAACATCCGCACTGCATGGCCGATTGCCCGCCCAACGCCATACACCGCGGCCCGACCGGCGAAGTCTATATCGACGACACCTGCATCGGTTGCGGCAATTGCCAGCGCAACTGCCCCTATGGCGTCATCCGCATGGACAAGGTGCCGCCCAAGAAGCCGTGGCTGCTCAACTGGCTGTTGTTCGGCCAGGGCCCGGGACCCGGCGAACCTGACAAGAAATGGAGCTACAAGCACGCCAAGAAGGGCGTCGAGGCGCCCAAAAAGGCAATCAAGTGCGACATGTGCACCGGACAGTCCGGCGGCCCGGCCTGTGTGCGCGCCTGCCCGACCGGGGCCGCCATCCGCGTGTCGCCCGAACAGTTCCTGTCGGTCGCGCTGCTTGACCGGGGGGGCGAATAATGGCGACCCAGGCTCCGGCAGGTGCCAGCCGCAAGGCCAGCGGCAAGGCGATCGCGCGTGCGCCGCGCGAAACCACCCATGAAGGCTTCCTGACTCACAAGCGCAGCCGCTGGTTGAAGATCGCGCTGTTCCTGTCCGCGCTGGCGGTTGCCGTCTATGTCCTGACCGATCCGCAGCCGCGGGCGAACGGCGGCACCGCGGCTGGCTATCTGCTCGGCACCGTCGGCGCCTTGCTGATCGTCTGGCTCAGCCTGATCGGGCTGCGCAAGCGGATCATCACCACCAAGCCCTATTCGCTGAAGGGCTGGACCTCGGCGCATGTCTATCTCGGGCTGTCGCTGATCGTCATCGGCACGCTGCACACCGGTTTCCAGCTCGGCTGGAACGTCCATAGCGCCGCCTATCTGCTGATGATGTTCGTCATCATTTCGGGCATCTATGGCATCATCGCTTATGCGCGGCTGCCCGAACAGTTGAGCGCCAACCGTCAGGAAGCCACCCAGCCGCAGATGCTCGAGGCCATCCGCGCGCTCGACCGGCAACTCGATACCGCTGCGCAACCGCTCGGCAAGGACGAAGCCGATATCGTGCGGCTCAGCCTCGAACAGACCGATATCGGCGGCAATCTGTGGCAGCGGTTGACCGGTCGCCAGCCCAATTGCGGCACGGCGCGGGCGCGCGATGCCATTCAGGCGCTGGTCAACCAGCAGATGCGCACCGGCAAGCCCGACCCGCGGTTGACCCAGATCCTGTTCCTGCTGGAACGCAAGGATGCTGCGCTCGCCCAGGCGCGGCGCCATATCCGCATGAAGACCCAGCTTGAAATCTGGCTCTACCTGCATGTGCCGGCGACCTTTGCGCTGCTTGCCGCGCTGATCGCCCATATCCTCAGCGTCTTCCTCTACTGGTGATGTCATGAGCTTTGTCGTCCGCCAGATTGCGAAACGTGCCGATGGGGGTGACATCATCCGCACCCGCACGCTCGATATTGCCGAAATCACCGTCGGCCGTGGTACCGATTGCGATATCCAGCTTGCCGACCTCGGCGTCATGCTGCGCCATGCCCGATTGCTGCAATTGTCCGACGGCACCGTCGCGATCGAAGCGACCGGCGGCATCCCGCTCGAAATCGATGGCAAGTTCGTCAGCCGCGCCGATCTGTCGGTCGCCGACAATCCCGCCATCAACATTGCCAGCCATCGCCTGACCCTGTCGAAGGGCGAAGCGCCCGGCGCCATCGCCATCACCGCCGAACGCGTCATCGCCGCCAGCGATGCCGCCGATGCCGCGTCGGAAACCGGCATCTTCTCGCTGCGCGAAACCATGCCGTCGAAGCGCGGGCTGGCCTGGGTGCTCGCCGGATTGGTGCTGATAATCGGCCTGGCACTGCCACTGTTCATGATGGGCGGCAACGATCTGCCGGCCGACATGGTGGCCGCCGCTGCCCGCCCCGCCGGCACGGCCAAGGTCGCCAGGCTCATACCTGCGCTGGGCGGCGGCGAGGTGAAGAAAACCGGCTACAGCGCCGACATGGTGTGGACATCGGGCCCCTTGTCGACCGCCCATGCCGGCCTGTCGAACAAGTGCGGCTCCTGCCACACCCAGCCCTTCGTCTCGGTTACCGACAGCGCCTGCGTGGCCTGCCACAAGGCCGATACCACCCCCGATCATGCCGGTGCCGATCGCATGGCGACGGGGCGGCTGCCGGCAGGCGGTTTCACCGCCAGCATCCACAAGGGCCTCAACCTGCCTGAAGGACGCTGCGCCTCGTGCCACAAGGAACATGAAGGCCCGCGCGGCGCGCTGATGGTCGCCGAAAGCTTTTGCACCGATTGCCACACCGGCCTGTCGGGGCGCCTGAAGGACACCGGGATCGCCAATGTGCCGAACTGGGAAGACCATCCGCAGTTCAAGCCGACGCTGGTGTCGGTCGCCTCGCTGACCGCGCCGAAATTCGAACGCGTCGCGCTCGCCGACAAGCCGCTCGAACGGTCGGGGCTGATCTATCCGCACGACATCCACCAGTCGACGACCAACAGCGTTGCCAACATGGTGCAGAAACAGGGGCTTGCTGCCGGCGCCAATGGCGCGCTCGCCTGCAATTATTGCCACACCGCCGACAGCGACGGCGTGCGCTTCAAGCCGATCGAGATGGAGAAGAATTGCGGCGAATGCCATGATCTCGCCTTTGCGCGCGACGGCGGCGTCGTCCGCACCCTGCCGCATGGCAAGCCCGAACAGGTCGCCGGCATCATCCGCGATTTCTACCTCGGCCAGGCGCTCAACCCGCGTGGCGGCGTGCAGCGCTTCGATTTCGAACGGCGCGCGCCGGGCCGGCTTGCCGAGCTTGAAACCGCCGAACTGCGCATCACCAGCACCGGCGAAGCCCGCACGCGCGGCGATGCTGCCATCGTCCGGATCTTCGGCGCCGATGGCAAGGCCGGCGGCTTGTGTTCGGATTGCCATGTCGTCAACAATACCGGCGCGCCGAACGCCGCCGAACGCTTCACCATCGCGCCGGTTACGCTGGCCAGCCATTACCTCCCAAAGGGGCGCTTCCCGCACAACCAGCACAAATCCTATGATCGCAAGACCGGCGATGCCGCCTGTGTCACCTGCCACAAGGGCGTTATGGCATCCAAGGCATCGACCGACGTGCTGTTGCCCAATGTCGGGCAGTGCCGCGATTGCCATGGCTCGACGAAGGTCGCCACCAATGTCGCCGCCACCTGCAACACCTGCCATGGTTACCATTATGGCGAGGGTGGCCAGGGCGGGGACTTTGTCTCGTCACCGCACCGCAAGCCGGCCAAGCCGGCAACCGTTGCGGCACGCGCGCTGCCAGTGAGGCTGGGATCTGCCACGCCGTCGGGGGCAGCGGCGCGCCGAGCGGGCGCTTAGAGCCGAGTATAGTTGATTAAAAGGGCGTCCGGCGGCTGGGGCCTTGGCCCCAGACTCCCTTCTGCCGGGTTGGCGTATAGCGCTTGATATGGTCCTTCGAGTGCGTATCGAATGGGGTTCGGGGCCTGCGGCCCCAACCGCCGGAGGCGCTTTTTCACCCTGCGTCATCGGCTCGAAGGCGGAGCGTCAGCGCTTGCCCGACCAATGGGCGATAGCGACGCGCTGTACCTTGTCGAGATATTTGCGCGCTTCGGGGCCTTCCCAGGCGCCGGCATAGTCGCGGCGTGCAACCCACCAGCCCTGGCCGGGCAGGCGATCGCTTTCGCGCACCACCAGCGACGCCAGCTCGGGCTGGCCGGCGGCTGCGGCGCGATTGTCGATCTCGTCGAGCACCGCGCACAGTGCCCGCATGCGCGGCCGGGTGAAGCGCTGCCCGATGGCCAGCAACAGCTCCGAATAGCTGACGCGCCGTCCCTCGGCGGCGGCGGCCTGGAGCAGATGCTCGAGCTGATCGACATCGAACGCCATTATTCGGCTGCCATCTCGCCCATCGGCGGCAAGTTATGGCCGAGCAGGCGCAGCAGTTCGGCGGCGCTTTCGACGATGTTGGTGCCCGGGCCGAAGATCGCCGCAGTGCCGACATTCTTCAGGAAATCATAGTCCTGCGCCGGGATGACGCCGCCGGCGATGACGCGGATCTCGGGGCGGTTGGCATCCTTCAGGGCGGTGATCAGCGCCGGCACCAGCGTCTTGTGGCCGGCGGCGAGGCTGCTCGACGCGACGATATCGACATCGAGCGCCAGCGCCAACGCACAGGCTTCATCGGGGGTCTGGAACAGCGGCCCGACGGTGGCATCGAAACCGAGGTCGGCGAGCGCGGTGCCGACGACCTTGGCGCCGCGGTCATGCCCGTCCTGGCCCATCTTGACGATCAGGACGCGGGGCTTGCGGCCCTTGCGGCGCTCGAACGCCTCGACGCCATCGGCGACGCGGACATAGGCCGGATCGCCCTTGTAGGCATCGGCATAGATGCCCTTGACCATCTTCACGATCGCCGTATGGCGGCCGAAGACATCTTCCAGCGCGGCGCTGATCTCGCCCAGGGTCGCGCGGACGCGGGCGGCTTCGACGGCGAGGCCGAGCAGGTTCTCGCCCGCCGCGGCGCCGGTGCGCAGCGCTGCAAGCGCCGCGTCGACCGCCGCTGCATCGCGCTTTGTCCGCACCGATGCCAGCCGTTCGATCTGGCTGGCGCGCACCGCGACGTTGTCGACATCGAGGATATCGAGCTTTTCCTGGGTTTCCGGCTTGTACTTGTTGACCCCGACGATGACGTCGTCACCCATGTCGACCCGCGCCTGCTTGGCGGCGGCGGCCTTTTCGATCTCGAGCTTGGGCATGCCGCTTTCGACCGCCTTGGTCATGCCGCCGAGTGCTTCGACCTCGTCGATCAGTGCCTGCGCGCCCTTCACAAGGCTGTCGGTCAGCGCCTCGATATAATAGCTGCCGCCGAGCGGATCGACGACGCGGGTGATGCCGGTTTCTTCCTGCAGCACCAACTGCGTGTTGCGGGCGATGCGCGCGGAGAAGTCGGTCGGCAGCGCGATGGCTTCATCGAGCGCATTGGTGTGCAGCGACTGGGTGCCGCCGAGCGCCGCCGCCATGGCTTCGACGGTCGTGCGGATGACGTTGTTGTAGGGGTCCTGTTCCTGCAAGGAAACGCCCGAGGTCTGGCAATGGGTGCGCAGCATCTGGCTGCGCGGGCTGGCGCCGAAATCGGCCATGATCGTCGCCCACAACGTCCGCGCGGCGCGCAGCTTGGCGATTTCCATGAAGAAATTCATGCCAATGCCGAAGAAGAACGACAGCCGCCCGGCGAAATCATCGACCGCCAGCCCCTTGGCCAGCGCGGCGCGGACATATTCCTTGCCATCGGCGAGGGTGAACGCCAGTTCCTGCACCGCCGTCGCCCCGGCTTCAAGCATATGATAGCCCGAGATGCTGATGCTGTTGAACTTGGGCATGTTTTTCGAGGTATATTCGATGATGTCGGCAACGATCCGCATGCTCGGTGCCGGCGGGTAGATATAGGTGTTGCGGACCATGAACTCCTTGAGGATGTCGTTCTGGATGGTGCCGTCGAGCTTGTCCTGCGTCACCCCGGCTTCTTCGGCGGCGACGATATAAAAGGCGAGGCAGGGCAGCACGGCGCCGTTCATTGTCATCGAAACGCTCATCTGGTCGAGCGGGATGCCGTCGAACAGGATCTTCATGTCCTCGACCGAATCGATCGCCACGCCGGCCTTGCCGACATCGCCCGAAACGCGCGGATGGTCGCTGTCGTAACCGCGATGGGTGGCGAGATCGAAGGCAACGCTCAACCCCTTCTGGCCAGCGGCCAGATTGCGTCGATAAAACGCGTTCGATGCTTCGGCGGTGCTGAACCCGGCGTACTGGCGGATCGTCCAGGGCCGGCCGGCATACATCGTCGCGCGCACGCCGCGGGTGAAGGGCGCAAAGCCGGGCAGGCCGGGATCGGTCACCACATCGGCGGCGGTGTAGAGCGGCTTGACGTGGATGCCTTCCGGGGTCGCCCAGGTCAGGTCGGCACCCTTGACCTCCTTGGCGGCCATTTTCTGCCAGTCGTCGTTTGTCGGCTTCGTCATGTCTGTCTCCCGGATGCCCGTATAAGCGCAGGGTGAGGCAATGCGTCAATCACCGAGATAGGCGGGAACATCGTGGCGCGTCGTTGGTTGCAGCCTGCGCAAAGCAAAAAGGACAGCCCATGGCCGACGAACCCGAAGTCATCACGACCGTCAAGGCGCGCGGCGGCATCACCCCGCATATCGTGCGCTATGTGCTGATGGTCTCGCTGGCGCTGGCGGTGGCAGCGATGGCCTGGGCCTATCTGGCGGCACCCAAGGGCACGCAACAGGGCGCGACGACGGCGGTGGATCCGCAGTAGCGCAAGCGGGTCGAACCCGAACAAGCCCCCGCACCGGTTGGCGGGAGAGGGGGCTATTCCGTGTGCGCAGCCGCGCGGCATTGTCGATCTTGGCGCCGGTCAGGTCGGTCAGGTAGAACGTATCGGTCGCGCGCTCGCCATAGGTGGCGATATGCGCCGAATGGATCGTCACCCGGCTCTGGAACAGCGCGTGGGTGAGCGAATAGAGCAGGGCCGGGCGATCGGCGGCGTTGACCTCCAGCACCGTATAGCGGTTCGACGCCTTGTTATCGATCAGCACATTGGGCTCGACCTTGAACACCTCCGCGCGCCGCCGCGCCAGCGGGCGGGCTGCCAGACGGTCGGCGAGGCGGATCTTGCCGGTCAGCACATCCTCGATCATGCGCTTCAACCGCGACAGTTGCGCCGGCTCGGCAAAGGGCCGGCCCAGCGGATCGGCGATGATGAAATTGTCGATCGCCTGGCCATCGCGCGTCGTGTGGATGCGCGCGTCGAGAATATTGGCGCCGCCCAGCGAGATCGCCCCGGCGATGCGGTAGAATAGTCCGGGGTGATCGGCGGCATAGATGCTGACCAGCGTCGTCCCCGACCCCGGATCTGGCGTCGCGGCGATGGCGAGCGGCGCCTGGGCACTATCGGCAGCGGCGATCAATGCGGCATTGGCGACGAGCACTTCCGATGGCTCGGCGATCCAGTAGCTGGGGGCAAAGCGCCCGGCATAGGTGATGAAGCGCTGCGGATCCCAATCGACCGCGGCCGCCAGCCCTTCCTGCTTGGCATCGATGCGTTCGCCGCGGCCCTTCTGCTTGTGGCCGAGGCGCAGCACTTCCTCGGCCGATTCGTACAGGTCGCGCAGCAACTGGCCCTTCCAGTTGTTCCACACCCCCGGCCCCACGGCGCGAATATCGACGACGGTAAGCACGAGCAGCAACCGCAGCCGTTCGGGGCTCGCCACCGTCTCGACGAAATCGAGGATGGTCTTGAAGTCCGACAGGTCGCGCTTGAAGGCGGTGCTCGACATCAGCAGATGATGGCGCACCAGCCAGGCGACCGTTTCGGTCTCGGCGGCGGTCAGCCCAAGCCGCGGGCACAGCCGTTCGGCCACGTCGCCGCCCAATTCGCTGTGATCACCGCCGCGGCCCTTGGCGATATCGTGGAGCAACACCGAAACATGCAGGACGCGGCGCGATACGAGCTGCTGCACAACCCGCGCCGACAGTGGATGTTCGGGCGCCAGCACCCCCGATTCGATGCGCGCCACCAGCCCGATGGCCCGGATGGTATGCTCATCGACGGTATAATGATGGTACATGTCGTACTGCATCTGCGCCACGACCCGACCGAAATCGGGCACGAAACGCCCGAAGACGCCGGCCTCGTTCATCCAGCGCAGCACTTTTTCGGGGTCGTTGCGGCTGGTCAGCACGCCGAGGAACAGCGCATTGGCGTTGCGGTCGCGGCGGATGCGTTCGTCGATCAGCCCGGCATCGCGCGCCGCCTGGCGCATCGCCAGCGGGTGGATGGCCAGTTTCTCGCGGTCGGCGAGCGCGAACAGCTCGATCAGCCGCACCGGATCGGCAGCAAAGAAGCCATCATTGGGCACGCCGATCTGGCCGCGCCGCAGGGTGAAGCCGTTGAGCTTGGTCGGCCGCCGGGTCAGCGTCGGCAGCCAGCTCGCCTTGGCAAAGCTTTCGTCGAGATGGGCGAGGAACAGCCCGGTCAAGTCGCCCACCGTCTTGGCCATCAGGAAATAGTGCCGCATGAAGCGTTCGACCGCCGACATGCCGCCCTTGTCCGAACGACGTTCGGCATAGCGCAGCCGCGTCGCCAGCTCGCGCTGGACATCGAAGGTCAGCCGCTCCTCGGCGCGCCCGGCGATGTCGTGAAGGTTGATGCGCACTGACCACAGGAAGCTTTCGGCACGGCGGAACTGGCGCAATTCGCTCGCCGTCAGCAGCCCCTTGTCGACGAGTTCGGCCACCGTTTCGACCTGATAGGCATATTTGCCGATCCAGAAGAGGGTGTGGAGGTCGCGCAGCCCGCCCTTGCCTTCCTTCAGATTGGGCTCGACGACATAGCGGCTGTCGCCCATCTTCTTGTGGCGTTCGTCGCGTTCGGCGAGTTTTTGCGCGGTAAAGGCCTTGGCGGTGCCGGCGACGACTTCCTTACGGAAACGCTGGGTGGCTTCCTCATAAAGCGGCTGGTCCCCCCAGACGTAGCGCGATTCGAGCAAGGCCGTGCGGATCGTTACATCGGCGCGCGCCATGCGCACCATGTCGTCGAGCGAGCGTGTTGCATGGCCGACCTTCAGCCCCATGTCCCAGAGCAGATAGAGCATCGTCTCGATGACCTGTTCGCCCCAGGCCGTCTGCTTCCAGGGGGTGAGGAACAGCAGGTCGATATCCGAAAATGGCGCCATCTGGCCGCGGCCATAGCCGCCGACCGCGACCAGCGTCAGCCGTTCCGACGAGGTGCGGTTGGTGGCGGGATAGAGGCTGGTGACCACCGCATCGAACAGGATGCGCAGCAATTGATCGACGAGGAAGGCCTGCGCGCCGGCCAGTTCGAGGCCTTTCGCGGGGTTTTCGCGCAGGCGGCGCTGCAATTCGGCGCGGCCATCGGCGAGTGCCGATTGCAAGACGCCGGCCAGCACCGCCCGCCGCGCCTGGAAATCCGCCGCAGCCGCCATGGTTTCGGCAAGCGTTTCGGCCAGCGCGCGCCGGTCGATGATCGCCCGGCGGTTGGGCACGATGTCGGGACGCGAAGCCATAGCGCACGATAGGCGCGCATTGCGCCGCCTGCAAAGTGACAGATTCGCCGCCGTTCGCTACAGAGGCGCCATGAACGATCCTGCCAAGGCCCAGTTGGAAGCGCTCGCCCGGCGCGGCATCGATGCGCTGCGGCGCGGTGATGCCGCCACCGCGCGCGAGGCCTTTGCCGCGACCACCGCCAGCGGCCGCGCCAGCCCGCAGGTCTGGTTGTTCCTGGCGCAGGCCTGCGACATGGCCGATGACCGCCTGGGCGCGCGCGCCGCGCTGGCACAGGTGCTGCAGCTCGACCCCGGCAACCCCTATGCGTTGGTCATGCACGGCGAATTGCTGACCCGCGACGGCGATGATCGCGCCGCGGTCAACTGGTACGACCAGGCATTGTCGACGACCGCCGGGGTCCAGGGCCTGCCCGCCGACCTGATCGAGCGCCTGGCCCGCGCCGAAGCCGAGCGCACCGCCGCCGTCGGCCGTTTCCGCCGCCGCATGGACGATGCGCTCGCCGCCGCCGGCATCGATGCCGCCGCCGCCGGGCCGCGCTTTGCCGAAAGCCTCGCCATCGTTGCCGGCCAGACCCGGCCCTATCTGCAGGAACCGACGAACTTCTATTTCCCCGGGCTGCCGCAGCGCGCGTTCTACGACCTTGCCGATTTCGCCTGGGTGCCGGCACTGGTCGCCGCCGCCCCCGCCATCGCCGCCGAAGTGAGCGCGGTCCTCGCCGATCGCGCCGGGCTGGCCCCCTATGTCGAAGCGCCCAAGGACCGCCCCGCCAAGCCGCACAGCCTGCTCGGCGACCCGCGCTGGAGCGCCTTTCATCTGTGGCAGGGCGGCCAGCCCGTCGCCGCCAATGCGGCGCGCTGCCCCGCCACCATGGCGGCACTCGCCGGGCTCACGGGGCTTGCGGCCGGTACGGCCGAGGCGATCCCGGTCATCGCCGGCCGGTCGCCGATGGTGCTGTTTTCGGTGCTGGCGCCGGGCACGCATATCCAGCCGCACAACGGCATGCTCAACACGAGGCTGATCTGCCATCTGCCGCTGGTGGTGCCCGATGGCTGCCGGCTGCGGGTCGGCAATGACACGCGGACCGTGCGCGCCGGCGAGATGCTGATCTTCGATGACAGTATCGAGCATGAAGCGTGGAATGATTCGGACGAGATTCGCGCGATATTATTGTTCGAGATCTGGCGCCCGGAAATCAGCGAAGCCGAACGCCGCGCGCTGACGGTGATGTTCGAGAGTGTGACCGGATATGGGGAAGGCTGACCGAGATCACCCCCACAGCGCCGCCTCGGGCGGCCACACGTCGGAATGTTCGAACTTCAACCCGCCCGGCCGGTCCTCGATCAGCAGCGGGCCGTCGAGATCGGCATATTCGCCTTGCATCGCAACGTGAAACGCCGGCGCGATGCCGAGCGAGGTTGACAGCATGCACCCCGCCATCACGCCGAGCCCGCGCATCCGCGCGGCATGGACCAGCGCCTGCGCCTCGGTCAGCCCGCCCGATTTGTCGAGCTTGATGTTGATATGGCTGTAGCGACCGACAATGGCATCGAGCGTCGCGCGGTCGTGGCAGCTTTCGTCCGCTGCCAGCGGCACCGCCGAGCGCACGCCGTCCAGTAGCGCGTCCTGCCCCGCCGGTACCGGCTGTTCGATGAGCTCGACCCCGAGCAGCGCCAGCGCCGCAGCGGTGCGCGCGATGTCGCTGCCCCCCCAGGCTTCATTGGCATCGACGGTCAGCCGCGCATCGGGCGCCGCCCGGCGCACCGCGCCAACGCGCTCGATATCGGCATCCGGACCGCCCTCGCCGCCCAGCTTGATCTTGAGCAGTTCGCGCCCGCGCGCCAGTGTGGCGGCGGCGGCCATGCTGCCGGGGTCGCCCAGGCTGATGGTATAGGCGGTGAGCAGCGGGCGCGGCTGCGGCAGGCCGAGCAGCTGCCAGACGCGGCGGCCCGATGCCTTGGCCTCGAGATCCCAAAGCGCCGCGTCGATGGCGTTGCGCGCCGCGCCCGCCGGCATCAGCCCGAGCAGATCGGCGCGGCTCGCGCCTGCTGCTACCGCATCGGCCTGCGCCTCAATCGCCGCAACGACGCTCTCGGCGCTTTCGCCGCGGTAATAGATGGCGGTCGCTTCGCCGCGCCCGGCGAACGCGCCGTCCCCCATGTGCGCGAACGCGCCGTCACTGATATGCGCGACCGCGACATCGACATGGGTCTTGGCGCCGCGCGCGATGACAAAGCTGCCGCGCACCGCAAAGCGTTCGACATGGGCGGTGAGGAAGCGGGCCATGGAGCGGTGATGCCGCATCCGGGGGCCGGCGCGCAAGCCAAAGACCGCTTTCGCTGGCCACGCGCGGCGCTACACTGGCGCCATGAACGAAGATGAAGCCGTCGAACTCGATGCCGTCGCCGCCGTGGCGCGCATCACCGCGCTCGAAATGCTGGTCCGCCAGATGATGATCGTCCAGCTGCGCATCCTCGACCGGATGGGCGAGATCAAGTTGACCCCCGAATATATTCGCAACATCGGCGGCGCCTATGCCGAAAAGGTCGACGCCTCGCCGATCATCGAATCGAATTCGCCCGAGGTGAATTACGAATTCAAGGTCAATGTCCTCCACAATCTCGAACGCTTCTTCGACGAGCTGGAAGCGCATGTCCGCGACAATCCGGTCTGACCCGGCGATTGCGGCGCAACTGATCGGCTTTTTCCGCGCCGGGGTCGCGGCTGCCCACCCCGCAGCGGTGCTGCCGAACGTGTTGCCGCGCGATGCGCCCCCGGGGCTCACGCTGGTGCTCGGTTGCGGCAAGGCGGCCGCGGCGATGGCCGAAGTCGCCGCCGCTACGCTCGCCGGGCCGGTTTCGGGTTGTGTCGTCACCCGTCACGGCCATGGCGCGCTGGGCGACACCGGCGCGATCGACGTGATCGAGGCGAGCCACCCCGTCCCCGATGCCCGCGCCCTAGCCGCCGGGCAGCGCATCCGCGCGCTGGCCGAAAGCGCGCGGCCCGGCGACCGGGTGATCTTCCTCGTCTCGGGCGGCGGCTCGGCGTTGCTCTGCGACCCGATCCCCGGGGTGTCGCTGGCGCAGAAGGCGGCGATTACCGATCATCTCGTGCAATCAGGGGTGCCGATCACGGCGATCAACCTAGTGCGCCGCCATGTGTCGCGCGTGAAGGGCGGCCGGCTGGCGGCGGCGGCGCGGGCGGGGGAGCTGCACAGTTTCCTGATTTCGGACGTGGTCGGCGACGATCCGGCGGCGATCGCCTCCGGCCCGACCATCGCAGCGCCGCACGATCCCGCTGCCGCGCTCGCCGTGCTCGCGGCCAGCGGCTGGCGCACCGACCCGGCGCTCGCCGCTGCGATGCATGCCGTGTCCGCCCCCGTTGTGCCCGACCATCCCGTCCGCATCCTTGCCAGCAACGCGACCGCGCTCGCCGCCACGGCCGCTGCCGCCACAACCGCCGGCTGGCGCGTCCTGCGCATCGGCGACGAGCTGACCGGCGAAGCCCGCGAGATCGGCGCGACGCATGCCGCCCGTGCGCTCGCCCATGCGGCGCGCGGCGAGCGCGTGCTGCTGCTGTCGGGCGGCGAGCTCACCGTCACGGTGTGCGGCAAAGGCGGGAACGCGGGCGGCGGCGGCCCTGCGCTCGAATATCTCGCCGGGATGATCGCGGCACTGCCCGCCGGCGCACCCGTCAGCGCGCTCGCCGCCGACAGCGACGGGATCGATGGCACGATGGACAATGCCGGCGGCTGGTTCGATCCGGCGCTGGCGCAGCGCGCGCGACCCGATGTCGCCGCTGCGCTCGCCGGCAATGCAACACATGCGCTTTTCGCGCGGGTGGGCGGGCTGGTCATTACCAGTCCGACACGCACCAATGTCAATGATTTGCGCCTGATCGCGGTGACGCCGCGCTGAGCGGCCGTGTCATGCCATGCGCTGTCGATGAGCAGGAACGTCATCCAGCGTAACCTACTCATTCTGCTAAAAACGTGCAAAACTGCCGTTTGAGTGGTTCGCACGATCCTCAGCTCATTTTCATCATTCGTGCAAAAACGACTACTCAGGCTTTATCGGGCAAATGCGTTCGCGAGTTGGCACGGACTCCTCCCTCGCGGTTCTATAGTCGATTGAGCCGCCCACGAGCGGCAGGGCTCGCGTTACGCGTCGAAGGTCGCGACGATTGATAGCACCTGTCCGCGATCCCAGAGGCCATGGGCTACCGTCTCGACCCTTGCGCGCTTGATCGCGTGGTAAGCGAAGCTCAGCGGTCGTCCGATCCTCGCAGCGATCTCTAGCACGGAAGTCCCCGAACGAGCGCGCTCCACGACATCGTCGAGCGCGTAGGTGATCGGGTTCACGCCGGCCGATTTTAGCCCATCGAGCGCCCGGCACGTGATCTTCGCGTTCAGCATCTTCAGCGCCTCGCGCTGGGTGACGCGGTCGGCCAACGGCTTGCCTGAAGCCGGCGCTGACACAAGGTTGGAATTCAATGCGGACGCTCTTCTTTCCAGCGAGATACGGTCGGTCATTTTGCGAGTGCCGCTGGCGATCATGAACGGCAGATCTCCAGCAAGCATCTCGCCAACGATTGCGCCCCAGGGCTTCGCCCTGCCGTGAATGGCGAGCAGCGCGTCCTTCAGTCGGATAGGGTCTTCGACGCTTGGTCGTTTTGCTGCGTGCAGACGCGTAACGAAGTTTGAGATGTCATCGTCGGAGAACCAGACCTCGTCGTCTCTTAGCGACAGGCCGCTGGCTGACATATGGCTGCATGCCGAGATCTCCTGCACGGCACGACGGCCGATCCCGAGACCGTAGCCGATGGTCTCGGCTGATAGGCGGACCCGGTATCTCGCGGCGAACCCGATTACGTCGTCAGGGTCGAAGGCCACGACCTGCTTGCCTCCACGCATCTTCGTGTGCTTCGCCAGATGGACTTGCCCCGATAAAGTGGAGAGGCATTGCCTCAACTGACCGCCTGTTTTTCGAACTGTGCGGGGCTGAGGTAGTTGAGCGCGGAATGGCGCCGAACGGGGTTGTAGAAGCCGTCGATGTATCGGGCAATGTCCCGCTCGGCATCGGCGCGGGTGAAGAAGGTGGTTCGCCAGGCCAGTTCTGATTTCAGCGTCTTGAAGAATGTCTCGACCATCGCATTGTTGTAGCAGTTGCCCTTGCCCGACATCGATATCCGGATGCTGTGGCGGCGTAACGTGGTCTGGTAATCCACGGAGCAATACTGGGCGGATTCAACCGGTCGTCGCAACACCATGCAATTGGAGGTTGCGATGAAAGTTCACAAGCGCGCGTCGGATGGTTGCACACGGCGCAAATTGCATTCGCCTGGTCGGCCGCCAGCCTGGCAGCGTGAGAACCAGTGCCGTTTCTGGCACGCCATTGCACGTGGTCGATCGAGCGAAGATGCGGCGCTCGACGCGGGTATTTCAGCGCCGGTTGGCGCGCGATGGTTTCGAAAGGGCGGAGGCATGCCACCAACGCATTTGGCGCCAACGGCGAAGCCAGTTGGTACTCGATACCTGACATTCGAGGAACGGGAAGACATCGCGATCGCGTTGGCCAAGGGCGAGGGGTTCGTGCCATAGCGCGCAAGCTGGGCCGATCTGCCAGCAAGATCTCGCGCGAGCTGCGGCGCAACGCTGCCACGCGCAGCGGCAGCCTCGATTGCCGGGCCAGCACGGCACAGTGGCACGCCGATCGCGCTGCTTGTCGGCTAAGATCGGGCAAGCTGGTCATGAACCTGGCGCTGCGCGATTATGTGCAGGACAGGCTTGCCGGCAAGATCGCCAACCCTGATGGGGTCGGCTTTGACGGTCCCGATGTGGCATGGAATGGTCGCCGTGCCGTTCGTCGCCAGACCAAGCGCTGGTCAACGGCATGGAGTCCGGAGCAGATTGCACATCGGCTGCAACTGGATTTGCCAGAGGATCCGACGATGAGCATCAGCCACGAAGCGATTTATCAGGCACTGTATATCCTGGGTCGCGGCGCGTTGCGCCGCGACCTCACCGCCTGCCTGCGATCAGGCCGGGCGCTGCGAATGCCGCGCGAACGCGCTCGTACCCGCGGCAAGTCATTTATCGGCGACGAGATCATGATCAGTCAGCTACCGCCCGAAGTTGGTGACAGTGCTGTGCCAGGACATTGGGAAGGCAATCTCATCCTCGGGCTCGGCAGTTCGGCAATCGGTACGCTTGTCGAACGGACCACGCGCTTCACCATGCTACTGCATCTGCCGCGGATGGAAGGCTGCCAGCCTGGCGGTGGCATCAAGAACGGCCCGGCCTTGGCTGGCCATGGCGCCAAGGCCGTGCGCGGTGCCATCGCGCGAACGATGACGAGCCTGCCAGAACAACTGCGCAAGTCGCTCACATGGGATCAAGGCGCCGAGATGGCACAGCATGCCAGCTTGCGGATCGACACCGGCCTGCAAATCTACTTCTGCGATCCGCAAAGCCCGTTGCAGCGCGGCGTGTTGCCTCACGAAAGAATGTTCCCGAACGATGGCAGCGTTGCCTCACCTAAATGTTCCCTACGCGGGATCGGTCGGTTCGGTCTATTCGTTGATTTGTGGGGTGCTGCGCAGCGGAGCCGTCAGGCGGAGCGGAGCGGAGCAGCACCCCGCAAATCAACGACATCTGCTTACGAAGCCGGTTCTGTTGTTGCAGCGCCCGTGATCGACGACCCGGTAAACACGAGCGCGCGGGCTTGCTCGGATCGCCAGACTTTGAGGCGCCGTTGAACCGTCCGCAACAGGCCAGCGGGATAATCTCCCGGGTACTCCGCCTGAAGCTTTTCGAGCAGTTCGCTCCCCGAGCGCCACGGCTCTTCTTCAAACCAGCGCTCCAACTGCACGGTAACCTCGATCAGCGGATCCGGGCGGCGGCGTCCACGCTTTTGACGTGGC
>JBILPK010000163.1:0-7470 GCA_044373875.1 Polymorphobacter sp. | reverse complement strand
TTAATCCCGGTCGTTCCAGTGGCCGCGAGACAGTCCTGAAACCTGCCGTTCCCGGCGTGCCGGCATCTGCCGGCCTGAAAGACCGGGCCTGGGACAATGCCGTCGTTCCCGGCGGATTCGCTGAACGTCTGCAAGCGTCAGTAGCAGACATTTGTGTATGGGCTCGCGCGAAGTCATCGAGTAAATGGAGCTGCGAGACGACTGCCAACCTCCTTCAGAAAATGCGAATAGCTACCGGCAATTGTAGATCGGCGCCGAAGTGGGACCCCGAAGAAAATGGCTTGCTTAAACAACTTCAAGTGCCTGCGCTCAATGAGCGGGGATCCCGCTTTGGCGCTGATCCACAATATCAATCACATAGATCGAGAGTGCGCCGGCTTATCAAAACATTTCAATATGTTGCTTATCGACACCTTTTGCACATAAAGTACGATAACCCAAGTGAGTCAGCTTTGCGACGTTGTGCGATGCTCTCAGCGCATATTACGGCGCGAGCTTGTCCAACTCCCGAACGACGCTCTCGCCCATCACGGAACAGCTGATGCGCGCCATGCCCGGCTGCATAATATCGGCCGTGCGCAGCCCACCGGCGAGCACGCGCTCCACCGCCTGCTCCACCAGACGCGCCAGCTCTTCCATTGCGAAGGACCAGCGCAACAGCATGGCAAAGGAGAGAATTTGCGCCAACGGATTCGCGATGTCCTTACCCGCAATATCCGGCGCCGAGCCATGGATCGGTTCATATAGTGCGTGCCTGCGGCCATCAGCCCCCACGGCGCCCAGCGTGGCCGAGGGCAGCATGCCCAAGGAGCCCGTCAGCGCCGCTGCCAGGTCGCTCAGCACATCGCCAAACAGGTTAGAGGCGAGGATCACGTCGAACTGCTTGGGGCGCGAGCAGAGCTGCATGGCGGCATTGTCCGCATACATGTGCTCGAGCTCCACATCCTGGAATTCGGCGGCGTGCACTTCGCTTACCACGGCGCGCCAGAGGCGTCCCGTCTGCATGACATTAGCCTTCTCGGTGCTGGTCACCTTGTTGCGGCGCTTGCGGGCGAGATCGAAGGCGACGCGCGCGGCGCGGGCGATCTCATCTTCCGAATAGACCTCGGTATCAATGCCAACGCGCTTTCCGTTTGCATCCGTGTGGATGCCGCGCGGCTCGCCGAAATAAATACCGCCCGTGCTCTCACGCACGATCATAATGTCGAGGCCACGCACCACATTGGGCTTCAGCGAGGAGGCGTCAACGAGCGAGTCGAGCACGATCGCCGGCCGTAGGTTTGCAAACAGGCCCAGCTCCTTGCGCAGCCGCAGGATGCCGAGCTCCGGCCGCTGCTCGAAGGGCAGCTTGTCCCATTTCGGGCCGCCGACGCTGCCGAAGAGCACCGCATCCGCCTCACGTGCCGCGTTCACCGTGCGGTCCGGGCAGGGCACTCCCTCGGCGTCGATCGCAGCACCGCCGACCAAGCCTTCGCCGATCTCGAAGCGCACAATCCGGCGCTGCTCCATCCAGTCGATCACACGGCGGACTTCGTGCATAACCTCGGGGCCGATGCCATCACCCGGCAGGACGAGGAGCTTCTTGTTGGTGATCACAGGCTGTTCTCGGCGGCATGCAGCCAGGGCTGCGCATTGCGCTGCTTATCTTCGTAGCTGTCGATGGAGCCGGTGTGCTGCATGGTCTGGCCGATATCGTCCAGTCCGTTCAGCAGGCAGTGACGCCGGAAGGGATCAATGGTGAAGGGAATTTCCTCACCGCTGGGCCGAACGACGACCTGGCGCTCTAGATTCACGATGATGCGCGCATTGACGCCGAGTTTGGCATCCTCGACGAGCTTTTCACAGATTTCGCGCGGCAAGCGCACCGGTAGCAGGCCGTTCTTGAAGCTGTTGTTGTGGAAGATATCGGCGAAATCGGGAGCGATAACGCAGCGTATGCCGAAGTCCAGTAGCGCCCAAGGCGCATGCTCACGCGAGGAGCCGCAGCCGAAGTTTTCGTAGGCAATGAGCACTTCCGCCTTGCGATACGGCTCCTGGTTCAGCACGAAATCCAAGTTCTCCGAGTCATCTGCATTGTAGCGGAAATTGGCGAAGAGGTTTTTGCCGAATCCGGTGCGCGCGATGGACTTCAGGAAGCGCGCGGGGATGATCTGGTCGGTGTCCACATTTGCCTTGGGCAGCGGCGCGGCGATGCCCGTCAGGGTGGTGAAGGCTTGCATGTCAGACGCTTCCCTTCGGTTGGTAGTCGCGCACATCGGCGAGGTGGCCGGCGATGGCGGCGGCAGCGGCCATCGCCGGGGAGAGCAGGTGCGTGCGCCCGCCCGGGCCCTGGCGGCCTTCGAAATTGCGGTTGCTGGTGCTGGCACTGCGCTGGCCGGGTGTGAGCTTGTCCGGGTTCATGCCGAGGCACATCGAGCAGCCCGCCTCGCGCCATTCGAAGCCGGCTTCGAGCAGCACGCGGTCAAGGCCCTCTTCCTCGGCCTGGGCCTTCACCAGGCCCGAGCCAGGAACAACCATGGCGCGCACGCCATCAGCGACCTTGCGGCCCTTGGCGATGGCGGCGGCGGCGCGGATATCCTCGATGCGGCTGTTGGTGCAACTGCCGATGAAGGCGACGTCGATCTTCAGATCCGTCATGTGCTGGCCCGGCGTCAGGCCCATATACTCCACCATGCGGCGCAGCTGGCCGCGGCGGGCTTCGTCGGCGGCCTCTTCCGGATTGGGCACAATGCCGGTGATCGGCAGCACATCCTCGGGGCTGGTGCCCCAGGTAACCTGCGGCGCGATCTCATGCGCGTTGAGCTTTACGATCCTGTCGTAATGCGCACCTGGATCAGTCGGCAGGGTGCGCCAATAGGCGATTGCTCGCTCCAGCGCTTCGCCCTTCGGCGCCATGGAACGGCCGCGGATATAGTCGAAGGTGATCTCGTCGGGGGCAATGAGACCGGCGCGGGCGCCGGCCTCGATCGCCATGTTGGAAACAGTCATGCGGCCGGCCATGTCGAGTGCGCGAATGGTGTCGCCGCAATACTCGATCACATGGCCCGTGCCGCCCGCCGTGCCGATTTTGCCGATGATGGCGAGCGTGATGTCCTTGCCGGAGCAGCCAATCGCAAGATTGCCCTCCACCAGCACCTGCATGTTCTTAGCGGGCTTCTGGAGCAGCGTCTGCGTCGCCAGCACATGCTCCACTTCGGAGGTGCCAATGCCGAAGGCAAGCGCGCCCATCGCGCCATGTGTGGAGGTGTGGCTGTCGCCGCAAACAATCGTCATGCCCGGCAGCGAGCGACCGAGTTCCGGCCCGATGACGTGGACGATGCCCTGGCGCCTGTCGAGCAGCGGGATGAGCGGCATGCCGAAGTCGGCCGCATTCTTCTCCAGCGTCTCCACTTGCAGCCGGCTCTCGGCATCCACGATGCCGGTGTAGCGCGTGGCGTCGGTCGCGATGTTGTGGTCGATCACGCCGAGCGTCAGGTCGGGGCGGCGGATCTTGCGGCCGGCGAGGCGCAGACCCTCGAAGGCCTGCGGCGTCGTGACCTCATGGGTGAGGTGAAGGTCGATGTAGAGAAGGACCGTCCCGTCCGGCAGCGTCTCGACCACATGGGCGGCCCATATCTTGTCGAACAGCGTGCGCGGCTTTCCATCGCTCATTGGCTATCTCTCCCTCTCCAACCCTGATTCCACGAATAGACGGCCAATCCTGCCATCCAATGATGAAGATACCGGTGATCCGACGGCAATGGCGACGTTGACAGCGCCTCTATCGGGTTTGCACCGGGTCTGACCTGTCGGTGATCCCTGTCATAGCAAAAAATTGTGCCCTGTCTCTCGATCTGGTCGCGGTTATCCAGCCGCCAACCAGCGCGACCGGTGCGGCCAGCCACGCTCAACATCGAGCCGACTGTGGTGATGGACGCAGGGCCGAGATGGCGTCGAGGATCTGTCGGAACAGCGCGCGCGGCACCTTGACCTAGTCCATATGGAAGGTGACCGATCGCCCGTATCAGCTGATCTTCGCCGGGAATGCCATAAAGGCGGTGACGTCGTGCCCGCTCTCATCCACCAGCGCCCCGATAGGGTTTGCCGGCGGGCGGGAGACGGCCGGCGCGACCTTCGCGCCCGTCGTCTCCCGCCCCGCCGCCCGGCAGCCAGCGGGCGATGTTAGTCGCCGGCCGCCGGATAAACCCCGTACTCCGCACAGATGCAGTAGTTCAGTGCGAGAGACGGCATCATGTTGTCATGTGCCTGAACCAGCCCGGCCGGGGCGATCACACTGGCAGACAGCATCACCGCCGGCGCCGCGTCAGCCAGCGGCAGCGCGCTCTGGGCCGGGGCGGCGCGCGACACCACCGCAGGTGCCGGATGGACGTGCTGTGCCATCTGCGCGGCGACTAGCGCGTGCGTCTCGCTGCCCCCCATTTTCCCCGGCGGATTGCCTGTGGCATCTGATCGGCCCATGGGGATGCGGCCGCGCAGATCGGGCAGATGGAAGTTGGACGACCCATTGCCGCCATAGGTGGTGCCGAGGAGGGCAAAGAGCGTATTGTACTGTCGGATTTGCAACGTCCGGCCGTCGCAAGGAAGCCATCCGTTCGGGATGAGACCGAACGCAAACGCCTCGATTTGTCCGGTAAAACACTCCATGATGTACTAGTCCTTCTTGTGGGGTTGCGTCTTGTGCGCGGCGGGGCGATCAGGCCGGCTTCGGTGAAAAGCCCTCAACCGCAATGCAATAGCGCAGAGCGATGAAGGGCTGGAGGTTGTTGTGCGCCTGCGCCGCGGCCGCCGGCTGGGTGGCGGCGCTGATCGTGCCGGCCGCGAGCGCGGTGCCGCTCGCGGCAAAGACCATGCCCTGGGCTCCGGCCGGGGCTGGGGCGGGGATTCCACCCGTGGGGGCGGCGGCCGTGCCGGTGGCCGTGGTCACCCGCACCGCGTGCTGGTGCGGGGGAATTTCCGCGGCGGTGAGCGCCACCTGCGCGGCGCCGCCCGTCTGCCCAAGCTGGTAGGCCGTCGGCTGGTCCGGCCCCTGGCCCTGGCCCAGCGCCACCCGCCCGCGCAGGTCCGGCAGGGCGAAGTTGTTCGTGCCATCACCGCCGAAGCGGGTGCCGAGCACGTTGAAGAGGGCCTGATACTGACCGATCGGGAGCAACCGGCCATCGCAGGCCTTCCAGCCTTGGGGCGGGTGGTCAGCGGTCAAGCCGCCAAAGATGGCAAGCTGGCCCAAGAACGGTTCATACATTGTGTCACTTCCTTTGCTTGCGGGGCGCCACCGCGGCAGCGCGCCGGATTGGGGGAGGGATCAGTCCGCCGAGGGCGGAGCGAGGCCATTAACTTGGAAACAGGCCATTGACGCAGATGATGTGGTTGATGGTGACGAAGGGCTGCCGGTTCTCGTGGGGGGCACCGCCTTCGTTGGCCCCGGTGCCCGCTTCGGCGGCAATGAGGGAACTGTTGCCGGGCGCATAGGCGGGCGGCGCGTCGGCCGGGCTGGCCGCCAGGGCGGGGGCACCGCCGGGGCTGGCAGTGCCGGCCGCCGCAGCGGCGCGAAGCTCATGCGTGTGGCTTGGCAACTGGTTCAGCGTGAGGGAGACACGCTCACTGCCGACCTTCGCGCCGAGCGCGCGGGGGGTCAGGCCAGGACCATTGCCGGCCCCGAGCGAAACGCGGCCGCGCAGGTCAGGCAGCGCGAATGTTTCCTTCCCGTCTCCACCATAGGTGGTGCCGAGCAGGGCATGCAGTGCCTGATACGGCGCGATCGGCAGGATCTGGCCCTGGCACAGCAACCAGTCATTCGGCGCAAAGTCGAAAGCAACAGGCATGATGTGCCCGATGAAGGCAAAGGGTTCTGGCATGGTTTTTCCTCCTCTGAGAGTGCCGCCCATTATCGGGCGGCGATTTTTTCAGCGTTTATGTCACTTGATTGTAGCGACGGCCCGGTCGCATCCCTGTCGTCTCACGCTCACTCTTACGGCCGATAATCCAACCTTTTTGTCGTGAAGCTCGCCTGGTTACAGCGAAGCAACCAGCTGCGGATTACACCGGCAATTATGATTATCAGCAGACCGAACGCCCTCGTCGAATTGTTCACTCCCCGAAATGAACCGCAAACGGCTGACTGGGGGATATTTACTCCCCATTTTGAACCACGTCGGTGTTCCGCAATGCGAACATCGGCGATTGTCCCCGAACAGGACTCAAGATTTAACAGGGGGAGGCGATGGGCCCTTCATTTGCGGCGTTTGATTTCTTCCGGCAGCTGATGCTGCCCTTTGTAACTTCCGGCAGCCTGCGGGCGGCGCGTTGGCGCGAGAGGCTCGACCTGAACGCGTCGACGCTGATGATCGTGCATGTCATACTGTCCGCTAATCTCGCCCATATCCGTCCCGATGATCCGGGCGGCGCCGGCTTTACCGTCGACGATAGCCGCCGCCGGCCGGTCAGCCTGATGAGCATTGCCGAGTCGATGAACGTTCCGCACGAAACGATCCGCCGCCAGGCGCTCGACCTGCAACGGCGCGGCATCCTCCAGAAGGTCGGCTCAGGCTGGATCGTGTCGGCGGCGCTGATGACGGAGGCCGCCGGCAAGGCGCTTGTCGATGCCGATGCGGCGGCGCTGGTGGCGATTGTCGGCGATCTCGCCCGGCTCGGCTCGGCATCGGCGCAGGACATCGATCCGGCGGCGCTGTGGGCGCTGCCGCCCGATCTCGTCGCCAGACTGTGGAACGACATGAACGTGGTGGCGGCGGAGGCTGCCTGCGAATTGTTCGGATCTATGCTCGATTACAGCCTGTTCATGGCCATCATCCGCATAAATATCGAACACAAAAACGCCGATCCGGAACGCACAAGCCGCCACGCCGCTCCAGACGCAATTCTCGCCGATCGCGACCGCCTGCCCGCAAGCCTGCGGGCGCTGGCACGGGTCGAAAAACTGCCTTATCCGACCGTCCGGCGGCGCGTTTCGGCACTCGTCACGCGCGACCTGGTGGAGATAAGCGAGGGCGGCGCGATCGTACCGGCGCGAGTGCTCGGCAATGAATTCATTATGCACAGGAGCGTAGCTTACATCCATCGCATCCAAAAGCTGCTGACCGATTTGAAGCACCTTGGCTCTGTGACAAATTCGGCGGGCAAATAGTCATGCGCGAGCCTGACGAAAAAGTACCGGGATTGGCGTGACAGCGGCCGTGTCGGCTTTGTCCTTGAGGGGACCTGTCATCGTGATCACCAACGCTTGCCAACGTCAGCTGCTGTCAGAACCAGACGTTTAAACGCCGACGCAGGAAGGGCGACAATTGGGTCGACTGCGGCCGTGACGACAACGGCTGCGACAGCGGCAGCTTTCCGCAATTGTCATTCCAAAAGCCGTCAGTCGGCTGACGGCCCATTGCCGCCCTTCCCGTTGTACGCTGAACCACCGGCTCGCGGGCGGGGCAGGGGCTGGACGGATCAAGCGTTGGCCGATCCGCT
>JBILPK010000346.1:0-2579 GCA_044373875.1 Polymorphobacter sp. | reverse complement strand
AGTGGAAACATATGGGATACCGACAATGGAGACGGCCAAGGCAGAATTTGCAAGACAATTGCAGAAAGCAGCGCTGAACGTGAATCCAGCGTGAAATGTTGAGATTATACTCGCGCGCAGGCAACGAATCGGCTGAATCTGCGATCGTGCAAGCAACCTTTCCATGCAACAAAATCTGGGGGCATTGGTGAACACGCCACTTCGCATGACATCGAACCCGCTACCGCGAGCATCGGCATGAATGACAACAGCGGGCAATTGCCGGGCAGATTATCTGGTGCTTGGAGCGGTGACATCCTGGTTTTCGCTGGCCCGACTCGACCGCTGACGACGGCTGCCCCAGGTCTGATCTGGCTGCCACCGGCGGCGGCTGGCGATATGCTCATGGCCAGCCGGCGCGCGCCATGCACGATGGTGTTGATCGACGGGCTGATGGAAACCCGGATGCCGCCTCTCCACAAGGAGATACTGGTGTTGCTCGCGGAGGGGTTCCGCGTCATTGGCGCCGCCAGCATGGGCGCCTTGCGGGCGGCCGAGCTGGCACCGTACGGCATGATGGGTACGGGCGCTATCTTTACCGCCTTTCGTCGGGGCCTTCTGGTCGACGACGATGAAGTCGCCGTGCTCCATGCGCCGGCCGAATTGGGCTGGCGGCCACTGACCGAAGCGATGGTCGATATCCGCGCAACGCTTTGCGCCGCCGTCCGCGCCCGGATTATTCCGCTCGACACCGCGCACCTGCTGCGACGGCCCGCAATTGCGGACAATTTCCGCGATCGAAGCTGGCAGCGGCTGCTCGAAACGCCCGGCCTGACGCCGATCGAGCATCAGCGCCTGTTGCAGTGGTTACCGTCAGGCCGCATCGCCCTGAAACAGGCCGACGCCGATGCAGCAATCGCGTTGGCACGCGCCCTTTCGCCGTCACCGGCCCCGCGGCTGCCCGCCCCGCCCGAAACCTCGTTTCTGCAACGGTTGCGATCCTTTGCCGATCGCAACATCACCAACGCATCATGTTGATCAATGTTGCGGAAGCTTGCTGCGAAACCTGATCGGGACACCTGTGGTGTCATTCGGTCCGCTTCTCAACGTCAAAACACCGTGAATTTTTTTACGCCCCCTTGTCAGACGTCCTGTTGGCTGATGACTTGAAAAGGCGGAGCCGTTCGAAGCACCGACAGGAAATTTGGTTCGTCAATTTTTTAGGAGGACAAGATGCGCGCGACTGGACTGATCACCTGTACTTTGCTGTGTCTGTCAGCGCCGACATTTGCGCAGGAAAAGGATCTTGCTGCCCAGAAAACGGAGCAGGAAATCGAGAAGCTCAAAATGGAGGTACAAAAGGGGCAGCTTGACGCGCTGAGTACGGTTCGCGCTTTGTCGGGTCCCACCGCGACAGTCACAACGCCGACTGACACGGCTGAGGCGATGCACTTCAAATATGCAGTGTATGATCAGGCGTTTGAGAAACTCGCGATTGATGTCAAGTCGAGCGGGCGCCCCGAACCGACGATTGTCTTCGGAACGACGCCACCATCTATTTCGGCTTGGCTGAGCCATGAGGAGAATGCCAAGGCGGCCACCCGCGCGCTGGCCCTGGCGACGAGCACTTGGGCGGAAAGCAAGGCTCTCAAGAGAAAGGTGGATTCAGGGTTCAAGGCAGCGGGAGCAATCGCAGCCCTGCCAATCATTTCGGCGGTCGTCAGCACCTTGGTCTCGGCGATCCGGGTCGATACCACCATTCAGGGCGCGCCGCTCAAGGCCGAAGAGGCGAGCCTCTCTGCGATGCTCATGAACCATCTTCAGGCTAGCGGTTACAAGATCAGCTTTGCCGATTTCATGCCGTCTCGCAACAAGGCGGCTGAGGCCGATATCCAGACGTTGCTCGATCGCATGATCGAATATGACCCGAACACTGGCCGGAAAGGCAATCTCGAAGCACTTCGGACGAACGCACTTGCGGCTTACGAGAACGAGTTCCTGCCGCAGAAGAAGGCACTCGATGCCGAATTGAAGCAGGCGATTAATGCGAACGATGCCGGCAATGTTGCGCGGCTTCGCGCCAAGATCACCGCCGGCGAGAATCTCGCGACCGCGCTTGGGCTTTACAATATCATCGAGGATGGCCTGCTCGCGTCTACCAACGGCGTGGTCAATGCCACGCAAATCCTGCGTCTGAAGGAGTTTGCGGAAGCGGATGGCAGTCAGCGTCCGGTGCTCTACATCCTCAGCAGGGAGGCCGCGCTGACCGCCGTCACAAAAAAGGGCCTGTTCGTCGGTTGGCGTTCGACACCGGCGACGCTTCGCGTCGGATTGAGGATCGATTATCTCCTCGTCGGCAATCAACCCAAGCGTGGCTCTGTGACGTGCCTCTCTGAGCGGACGAAATTCGATCTCATCGGTTCTTCGGAAGAAGGCGCCAAAGCGATAGCCGGCAAGTGCGTGGCGACGTCTAAAATCTATTGAGCTGCGCACGATACTGGTGGGTAGTGTCGGGCGGCGTGGATGTGGATCGGCGCCGAAATGGGGCCTCATGCGATCCGAGCCAAGCACATCAAAACATTGTGCAATCTCAAGTTGTG
>JBILPK010000345.1:0-2590 GCA_044373875.1 Polymorphobacter sp. | reverse complement strand
GTGGCAAGGCCTCCAGATCGATCGGTAAAGGGCTGTCTGCGGACATGGCCATTCATACCGCAAACCATTGAGAAATGACAGTATTACAACAACAGGCGAGTCACTCTGCCGCACGCGGAAGACACGTCTTTGGCACCCCTATGCGGCGCCAGTCGAGGCCGGAAAACAGCGCCTGGAACTGCAGCTTCGTCAACGCCATGACGGCGTCCCCGGGCCTCGGCCAGACAAAGCTGCCGGTCTCAAGGCGCTTGTAGCACATGATAATCCCGTTGCCGTCCCAGTACAGGATCTTCAACCGGTCGCCGCGCCGGGGACGAAAGACCAGCACGAGACCGCGTGTCGGCGCAAAGCCGAGAGCGATCTGGGCATAAGCCGCCAGCCCGTCATGGCCCCGCCGAAAATCCACCGGCCGGGTGGCAACCATGATCCGCAGCCCAGGTTCCTCCAGCGGCGTCACAACAACGTCACAGGGTGGTCCGCAGCGCGGCAACAAGGGCGGCCGCTTGCGCCACCGGGAATGTCGCCGGCATGTGCAGCGTGACGTCCGCCACCGAAATGCGCAGCTCCGATGGCGCGCCACCGACAGGGCCAGCGTCAGCGTTATCCTGCAAGGTGATCGGCACGAAAGCCGGCATATCGGCCTCGGCCAAAACCAGCGTTCCCTTGCGAGCCATGGACCGCCACGCCGATAAATGGTGTGGCAAAAGCCCGTACCGGGAGGCAACATCGCGAACCCGTGAACCAGGCTGCAGCGTCTCGGCCACGATCCGCGCCTTCAAGGTATCCGGCCAACAGCGACGCCCCGTCGAGCCAACCATCACCTCGATCGGACGAGCACGCCGCGTAGACTCCATCCGTAGCTCGCTTTGTAGCTCCATAACGACATCCCCTCCGCCAAATCAGGCAAAGGGGGTGCCACAATCGGCCCAAACCGAAAACCGCGGCCACCAGGCACCGCTTACGATTATCCGGGACCGCAGCGTGGCGAACTCGGCGGACCTGAGTGCGGTGGTTGCCGGTATGGCCTGACGCAGCTTCCACATCAGCCAGTAGGCGCCGGTGTGGAGGATGAGGCGCATCTGGTTGGCATTGGCCGAGCGACACGAGGTGCGATCGCTCTTGAGTTGCGCCTTGTGAAGCTTCATCAGGTTTTTCGGCCTGGCCGCGGGCGCAGTAGAGGGTGTCGTAGATCCTCTCGGCGCTGCCATCAGCGAGCGAGGTGACGACGAAGCGGATATCGAGCCCGAGCGTGCTTGCCTCGATCCGCGCCACCACCCGGCGGGTGCTGGTGCCCCAGCTTTTGGCGGCATAACGGGTTTCGGTATAACGGCGCAGTTCGACCAGTTTGCGCAGCACCCGGTCGGTGGCACAGGCATCGGCGGCGGAGACGATGACGGGATCGGCATGCAGCATCTTGTTGCCGGGAAGGCCGAACACACAGTCGATGCCGTTCGCTTCGCACCACGCCATGATTTCGGGGCGGCCATAATGGCCATCGCCGCGCAGCGTGATCGCAGTGTCAGGCCAGTGGCGGCGGATGCGCCGAAGCAGCCGCCGGATATGCCCGGCCATCTCGGCTCCCGAAGGCGTCTTGCCGGTCCGCAGCAACATCGCCACCGGGCGGCCGGTCGCTGTGTCATAGACATGGATGGGCAGGAAGCAGCGTGTCCCATAATGGCCGTTCCAGAACGAGAGTTGCTGGCCGCCGTGGACGACGTCGACCGTCTCGTCGATGTCGAGCGTCACCGCTGCCGGCGGCGTGGGATAGCTCGCGCAATAGATGTCGACCAACGTGCCCGTCAGCCGTACCAGTTCGCGCGTTGTCGGCGCATTCTCCCAGCGGCTCATCGTTGGTTGGCTCGCCAAGCCAACTGGCCCACCGGGCAGCTTGCCCAGCGCCAGCTTGAAGCCTGGATCATGGCGCAGCGCATCGAGGTCGTCGGCGTCCTCATAGCCGCACGCGATCGCCAGCATGCGAGCCCGCAATATGTCGTCGACATCATGGATGACGCGGCTCTGGTCGCGGCGGTCTGCGATGCATCCGGCAAGGGCCGTCGCCAATCCCATCCGCCGCTCGGCCTGCGCCAGCAGCAAAACACCACCGTCAGAGGTCAGCCGCCCGCCATCGAACGCCGCCGTCACTTTCTTGCGGCAAATCGCTGGAAACAGGAAGTTCGGCGCACTATCATCTGTCATGGCGGGCGTGGCACTTTCTGTCCGGGCTAGAGCGATGACTAAGCACCTTTTCTCTAAACCAAATCAGCCAGTTATGCTACGTTCGCCAACCCGGATTCAGGCCCTCGCTGAATAAGACGGGCTAATGAGTATCGAATTGCGTGACATTGGAGACAAGCGAACGATTGGCTTCCGCTATCGTCATCCCATAGTCGAAAAGAGCCTACCTCGCCTTTTCAAGGATGCGCAGCGCGAGTGCGTCCCCGAAAGCATGGTTGCGCCGTCATAGACCCGGCTGTTATCCCCGCTCGATGAAATCAGGGGATCACTTCACGCCTCTAGTCTGCACTGCCTTTTGGATGACCGATAAATTCCTTTAGGGCTGAGGTAGCCGTATCAAGCGGCTTTGAGCGTT
>JBILPK010000344.1:0-2595 GCA_044373875.1 Polymorphobacter sp. | reverse complement strand
GGCAAGCTGCTTCATCTGCGCCTGCGAACCGCGGGCACCCGAGTGCGCCATCATGTAGACCGAGTTGATCTGCATGTCGCGGCCATTGGCATCGACCTTCTTGGCGCTGATTTCCTTCATCATTTCGTTGGCGACGACATCGCCGCACTTCGCCCAGGCATCGACGACCTTGTTGTACTTTTCACCCTGGGTGATGAGGCCGTCCTGATACTGCTGCTCGAAATCCTTCACCAGTGCCTTGGTGTCGGCAACCAGCTTTTCCTTGGCGGCGGGGATGACCATGTCGTCCTTGCCGAAGGAGATGCCGGCCTGGAAGGCGTGCTTGAAGCCCAGCGACATGATCGCATCGGCGAACAGCACGGTCTCCTTCTGGCCGGTGTGGCGATAGACGGTATCGATGACGTCGGCGATTTCCTTCTTCGTCAGAAGACGGTTGATCGTTTCGTACGGCACCTTCGACGACTTGGGCAGCGTTTCACCGAGCAGCATGCGGCCCGGCGTCGTTTCGATGCGGCGCAGCACCATCTTGCCATCTTCGTCGGTGGTTTCGACGCGGGCGGTGATCTTGGAATGCAGCGTCACCACCTTGGCGTGCAGCGCCTGGTGGACTTCGGCCATGTTGGCAAAGGCCATGCCCTGGCCCGGTTCGCCATTGGCTTCCATCGACAGGTAATAGAGGCCGAGGACCATGTCCTGCGACGGCACGATGATCGGCTTGCCGTTGGCAGGCGACAGGATGTTGTTGGTCGACATCATCAGCACGCGCGCTTCAAGCTGCGCTTCCAGCGACAGCGGCACGTGGACAGCCATCTGGTCACCATCGAAGTCGGCGTTGAAGGCCGAGCAGACGAGCGGGTGCAGCTGGATGGCCTTGCCCTCGATCAGCACGGGTTCGAACGCCTGGATGCCGAGACGGTGCAGCGTCGGCGCGCGGTTCAGCAGCACCGGATGTTCGCGGATGACCTCGTCGAGGATGTCCCAGACTTCCTTGCGCTCCTTCTCGACCCACTTCTTCGCCTGCTTGAGGGTCATCGACAGTCCCTTGGCGTCGAGACGCGAGTAGATGAACGGCTTGAACAGTTCGAGCGCCATCTTCTTGGGCAGGCCGCACTGGTGCAGCTTGAGTTCCGGACCGGTGACGATGACCGAACGACCCGAGTAATCGACGCGCTTGCCGAGAAGGTTCTGGCGGAAACGGCCCTGCTTGCCCTTGAGCATGTCGGACAGCGACTTCAGCGGACGCTTGTTGGCACCGGTGATGGTGCGGCCTCGGCGGCCGTTGTCGAACAGCGCATCGACGGCTTCCTGGAGCATGCGCTTTTCGTTGCGGACGATGATGTCCGGCGCGCGCAGCTCGATGAGGCGCTTCAGGCGGTTGTTGCGGTTGATGACGCGGCGATAGAGATCGTTGAGATCGGACGTCGCGAAGCGGCCACCGTCTAGCGGCACCAGCGGGCGCAGTTCGGGCGGGATGACCGGGACGACGGTCATGATCATCCATTCGGGCTTGTTGCCCGATTCGATGAAGGACTCGACAACCTTCATGCGCTTGATGATCTTCTTGGGCTTCAGTTCCGACTTGGTCGTGGCGAGGTCTTCGCGCAGCGCGACCATTTCGCCTTCAAGGTCCATTTCCTCAAGCAGGCGGCGGATTGCCTCGGCACCGATGCCGGCAACGAAACCGTCCTCGCCATATTCGTCCTGGGCGGTGAGCAGCTCGTCCTCAGTGAGGAGGTCGAACTTCTTCATCGGCGTCAGGCCGGGCTCGATCACCACATACTGCTCGAAATACAGCACGCGCTCGAGGTTCTTCAGCTGCATGTCGAGCAGCATGCCGATGCGCGACGGCAGCGACTTGAGGAACCAGATGTGCGCGACCGGGGCGGCGAGCTCGATATGGCCCATGCGCTCGCGCCGGACCTTCGAGACGGTGACTTCAACGCCGCACTTTTCGCAGACGATGCCCTTGTACTTCATACGCTTGTACTTGCCGCACAGGCACTCGTAATCCTTGATCGGGCCAAAAATACGGGCGCAGAACAGGCCGTCACGCTCGGGCTTGAAGGTCCGGTAGTTGATGGTTTCGGGCTTCTTGATCTCGCCAAACGACCAGGAACGGATACGCTCCGGGCTGGCCAGAGAAATCTGGATCTGGTCGAAAGTCTCGGGCTTGGCAGCCGGCGAGAAGAAATTCATCAGTTCGGTGTTCATAACCGTCTCCTAAATTTTCGGCCCCTCTCCCTTGGGGGAGAGGGAGGGGCCCGCCCGCTTCTTGAGCGGGTGGGAGGGTGTGGGGTGCAGCCGCAGCGGCACCCCCAACGCGCCCCTATTCGACCTTCTCGTGGCTCTGCAGTTCGACGTTGAGGCCAAGCGAACGCATTTCCTTGACCAGCACGTTGAAGCTTTCCGGAATGCCGGCTTCGAAGGTGTCGTCACCCTTGACGATCGCTTCGTAGACCTTGGTACGGCCGATCACGTCATCGGACTTCACCGTCAGCATTTCCTGCAGCGTGTACGCAGCGCCATAGGCCTGCAGCGCCCACACTTCCATTTCCCCGAAGCGCTGGCCACCGAACTGCGCCTTGCCGCCCAGCG
>JBILPK010000342.1:0-2601 GCA_044373875.1 Polymorphobacter sp. | reverse complement strand
GATTCATCGTTGAAAACCCGGCTCGATTCGCTCGGCCAGGCACTGAAGGGCTAAATCCATGGACATCAACGCCGCCGAAATCTCGCGGGTCATCAAGGACCAGATCGCCAACTTCGGCACCGAAGCCGAAGTCTCCGAAGTCGGCCAGGTGCTGTCGGTCGGCGACGGTATCGCCCGCGTCCATGGCCTCGACAATGTCCAGGCCGGCGAAATGGTCGAATTCCCCGGCGGCATCAAGGGCATGGCGCTCAACCTCGAAGCCGATAACGTCGGCGTCGTCATCTTCGGCTCGGATGCGGGCATCAAGGAAGGCGACACGGTCAAGCGCACCGGCACCATCGTCGACGTTCCCGTCGGCAAGGGACTGCTCGGCCGCGTCGTCGATGGCCTTGGCAACCCGATCGATGGCAAGGGTCCGCTCACCGACGTGACGCGCTCGCGCGTCGAAGTGAAGGCGCCGGGCATCATCCCGCGCACCTCGGTCCATGAACCGATGCAGACCGGCCTCAAGGCGCTCGACGCCCTCGTTCCCGTTGGCCGTGGCCAGCGCGAGCTGATCATCGGCGATCGCCAGACCGGCAAGACCGCCGTCGCCATCGACACCTTCATCAACCAGAAGGCCGCCAACGCCGGCACCGACGAATCGAAGAAGCTGTATTGCATCTATGTCGCCGTCGGCCAGAAGCGCTCGACCGTCGCCCAGATCGTCCGCGCGCTGGAAGAAAACGGCGCGATGGAATATTCGATCGTCGTCGCCGCCACGGCTTCGGAGCCGGCGCCGCTGCAGTTCCTGGCGCCCTACACCGGCTGCACCATGGGCGAATATTTCCGCGACAACGGCATGCATGCCGTCATCGTCTATGACGATCTCACCAAGCAGGCCGTCGCCTATCGCCAGATGTCGCTGTTGCTGCGCCGCCCGCCGGGCCGCGAAGCCTATCCGGGCGACGTGTTCTATCTCCACTCGCGCCTTCTCGAGCGTGCCGCCAAGATGAACGCGGACAATGGTTCGGGCTCGCTGACCGCACTGCCGATCATTGAAACCCAGGCCGGTGACGTTTCGGCCTACATCCCGACCAACGTGATCTCGATCACCGATGGCCAGATCTTCCTCGAAACCGAACTCTTCTACCAGGGCGTTCGCCCGGCCATCAACGTCGGTCTGTCGGTGTCGCGCGTCGGCTCGGCTGCGCAGACCAAGGCGATGAAGAAGGTTGCCGGCACCATTAAGCTCGAACTCGCCCAGTATCGCGAGATGGCGGCGTTCGCGCAGTTCGGTTCCGATCTCGATGCCTCGACCCAGCGCCTGCTCAACCGCGGCCGCCGCCTGACCGAACTGCTCAAGCAGGGCCAGTACAAGCCGATGCCTTTCGAAGAACAGGTCGTCAGCATCTTCGCCGGCGTGAACGGTTACCTCGACACCGTCGAAGCGACCGCCGTGACGCGCTTCGAAGCGTCGCTGCTGGCGCACGTCCGTGCCGATCATGCCGCGTTGTTGACCGACATCCGCGACAAGAAGGACCTGTCGGCCGATACGACCGCAGCCCTCAAGACTCTGATTGCTGCTTTCGCCAAGACGTTTGCGTAAACCACCAGCACTGTCATCCCGGGCTTGACCCGGGACCCAGCTTCTTCTGGGAGACAGGGCGACAAGAAAACTGGGTCCCGGGTCAAGCCCGGGATGACAGAAGGACAAGATGGCAAGCCTCAAAGCCCTCAAGATGCGCATCACTTCGGTGAAATCGACGCAGAAGATCACCAAGGCGATGAAGATGGTCGCCGCGGCGAAGCTGCGCCGCGCGCAGGAAGCCGCCGAAGCCGCGCGCCCCTATTCGGAGCGCATGGCGAGCGTCATGGCGTCGCTCGGCGCCACCGTGCAGGTCGGCCCCGAATCGCCCAGGCTCCTCGCCGGCACCGGCAAGGACCAGGTCCATCTGCTCGTCATCGCCTCGTCGGAACGCGGCCTCGCGGGTGGTTTCAACACCAACATCGCGCGCCTCGCCCGCAAGAAGATGGAAGCGCTGCTCGCCGAGGGCAAGACGGTCAAGCTGCTGTTCGTCGGCAAGAAGGCGCGGGCGCCGTTCATGCGCACCCATGCCAGCCTGATCATCGGCTATATCGACCAGAGCCACATCAAGAATGTCGCCTTTGTCGATGCCAAGGCGATCGCCGATGACGTGACGAGCCGCTTCGAAGCCGGTGAATTCGATATCGCCCACCTGTTCTTCGCACGCTTCCGCTCGGCGCTGGTGCAGGAGCCGACCGAGCTCCAGATCATCCCGGCGGCGCTGCCCGCCGCGGTGACCGAGGCCAAGCCCGGCGAAGCGCCTGCCGCCATCGAATATGAACCCGATGAGGAAGCGATCCTCGCCGAACTGCTGCCGCGTAACCTTTCGGTGCAGATCTTCCGCGCCCTCCTCGAAAACGCCGCCTCCGAACAGGGCAGCCGCATGACCGCGATGGACAATGCGACCCGCAACGCCGGCGACATGATCAAGAAACTCACCATCACCTATAACCGCACGAGACAGGCCGCGATCACCAAGGAATTGATCGAGATCATCTCGGGCGCCGAAGCGCTTTAAGGAGCAAGCCCCATGG
>JBILPK010000162.1:0-7528 GCA_044373875.1 Polymorphobacter sp. | reverse complement strand
ATCCCAGTGCGCAGGCGCTGACCATGGTGGGCGTCGCGTCGGCGCTGAGCGGGATCGACGGCGCGGTGCTCTGCCAAGATTATGGCACATGGCTGTTCGGCCGTTTCGGGGTGCTGTTTCCCGAGATCATGGCGCATTATCCCACGGCGGAATCACTGCTGATGCACGTCGGCTCGCACATTCACGAGGAAGTGCGCGTGCTGTATCCCGATGCGCGGCCGCCGGAGATCGGTGCGATCGCCGAGGGCGACACGATGACGGTGACGTATCGCTCGCACCGGCCGATGGCGCACATCGCCTTCGGCCTTATCCGCCAGTGCCTGGTTTCCTATGGCGATTCGCGCCAAGTGCGCTGGCTCGATGCCGGGCGCACCGACGAGGCACGGTTTCATATCGCGGCGGCTTAGGGCCAACGCCCGCCCCCTGCCCGGTAAGGGAGCCGGCGCTTACCCCGCTTGCCCCGGCCGCTTGGCGCGCAGCGTCGGCGGTGCCGCGGCCGGATCTTCGGGCCAGGGGTGGCGCGGGTAGCGGCCGCGCAGGTCGCGCCGCACATCGGCCCAGCTGCCGGCCCAGAAACGCGGCAGGTCGCGGGTGACCTGGATCGGCCGGCCGGCGGGTGATGTCAGCCGCAGCGTCAGCGGGACGCGGCCGCCCGCCAGCATCGGGTGGGCCGCCAGCCCGAACAAGGTCTGGACCCGCATATCGGCGGCAGGGCCGCCATCGGCGGCATAATCGATCGCGTGGCGGCTGCCCGCCGGCGTGTCGAAATGCGTCGGCGCGAAGCTGTCGAGCGCGCGCTGCGCCTGCCAGTCGACCAGTCCGCGCAGTGCCTCGGCGAGCGCGGCGTCAGTCACGTCCGAAAGGCGGCGCTTGCCCGCCAGCAGCGGCGCCAGCCATTCATTGAGGCTGGCCAACAGGCCGGCATCCGAGACATCGGGCAGATCGGCCAACCCGGCCCCCTGCGCAAAGCCGATCCGCGCCCGCAAGCCATTGGCCGTATCGCCCCAGGGCAGCAGCGCCAGCCCGTGCCGGCGCACGCCATCGACGAGCGCTGCCGTCACCTGTACCGGATCGGGACGCTCGGTCGGCATCCGCGCCAAAGTGATCGCGCCCAACCGGCGCTGGCTTTCAGCGGTGACGCTGCCCGTTGCGGCATCGAAGCCGAAGATCGCGCGGCTTTCAATGCGGCCGGCACAGACGGCATCGACCGAGGCCGGATCGAGCGCGGCGCCAAGCAGCAGCCGTGCCCCTGCCGCTGCGCCGCTCGCATCGCCGACGACCAGCCAGCTTGCCGAAGCCAGGCTGTCCTCCGCTGGCACGGTGACGGCGCGGCCATTGGCCATCAGATACGCCGCGCCAGCACCGCCGCGCCGCCGGGCGATGCGATCCGGAAAGGCCAGTGCCAGCACCTGTGCCGCCGCATCGCCGGGCAGGTCGCGCGGCGCCTCGCCATCGCCCGCTGCCCGCGCCCAGCGTTCGGCGAGCTTGCGTGCCGCTTCGGCGCGCGGCGAGCGATCGCGCGCCCACAGCCGCAGCCGTTCGTCGATATCGCTGCTGCGCCCGCCGAGGCCGCGTTCGGACAACAGCACCGCGATGCGCGCCGCGAGCAGCCCCAGCCCGCGCGCGGCGGCGGCGATGAGCATATGGCCGAGCTCGGGCGGCACCGGCAGCGCAGCCACCGCCTCGCCATGCCGGGTCGGCCGGCCATCGGCGGCAAGGATTCCGGTTGCCACCAGCCGCGCCCGCGCATCGGCAAGCGCCGGCGCCGGCGGCGGATCGCGCCATTTCAGCTGCAACGGGTCGGTCACCCCCCAGCGCGCGCATTCGAGCAGCAGCCCGGCGAGGTCGCTTTCCAATATCTCGGGCGGGTCGAAGCGCGGTCGCCCGGCGGTTTCGCCCGCCTCCCACAGCCGGATCGCGACACCGGGCGCGGTGCGGCCGGCACGCCCGGCGCGCTGGGAGACCGCGGCCTGGCTGGCGCGCTCGGTGACCAGTCGTGACAGGCCGACCGACCGGTCGAGCCGGGGCCGGCGGGCGAGGCCTGAATCGATGATGACGCGCACGCCATCGATGGTGATCGAGGTTTCGGCGATCGATGTGGCCAGCACGACCTTGCGGCGGCCCGCCGGCGCCGGGCGGATCGCGGTGCGCTGGTCGCCGGCGTCGCGGGCACCATAAAGGCGATGCAGGTCGACATCGGGGGGCAAGCGACCCTCGAGCCGTTCGGCGGTACGCTCGATTTCGGCAGCGCCGGGCAGGAAGGCGAGGATCGAGCCGGGCTCGCCGGCCAGGGCGCTGCGGATGGCGGCGGCGACACTGTCCTCGATACGCTGGCCGCTGTCGCGGCCGCTGTGGCGCAATTCGACGGGGAACATGCGGCCCAGGCTTTCGATCCGCACCAGCCCGGGCACCAGTGCTTCATAGGCGGCACCATCGAGCGTTGCCGACATCAGCAGCAGCCGCAGGTCGGGGCGCAGCGCCTCGCGGGCTTCGAGCGCCAAGGCCAGCGCCAGATCGCTGTCGAGGCTGCGTTCATGGACTTCGTCGAACAGCACGGCGGCGATTCCCGACAATTCGGGGTCGGCGACGAGCATGCGGGTGAAGATGCCTTCGGTGACGACTTCGATGCGGGTCGCGGCCGAGACGCGGCTGTCCATGCGGGTGCGATAGCCGATCAGGCCGCCGAGCGGCGTGCCGCCGGTTTCGGCCATGCGTTCGGCCGCGGCGCGAGCGGCGAGGCGGCGCGGCGACAGCAGCAGGATCTTGCCCGCCCCCACCCAGGCCTCGCCGAGCAGCGCCGGGGCGATCGCGGTGGTCTTGCCCGCTCCCGGCGGCGCCACCAGCGCCACCGGCGCATTGGCGGCGAGCGCCGCGCGCAGCGCCGGCAGCACTTCTTCGACAGGCAGCGCCATCAGCTTGGGCAGTGGGGCACGTCGGTGCGCGGCAGCGGCCGGCCGGGCAGGGCGGTGCCCATCGTGCCGCCATCGATCACCGGCACGCCGTTGACGAGCAGAGTAGTGACCCCCACCGACAGTTCGCGCGGGTGCACATAATCGGCGCGCGGCGCATAAGTGGCCGGGTCGAAGACCAGCACATCGGCGAAATAGCCGGGGCGCAGATAGCCGCGCCGGTCGATCTTCAGCGTGTCGGCGGTGCGCCCGGTCGATTGACGGATAAATGTCCCGAGCGAAATCACCTTACGGTCGACGACATAGCGGGCGTATTTTTCGGGAAAGGTCGCATACATCCGCGGATGGCCGGCGCTGCCGTCGGATCCGGTCATCATCCACGGCTGCTGCATCAACAGGTCGATATCCTTGTCGATCATGTTGAACGAGGCGATGCCGACCCCCTGCGCATTGGTGCGGATGATGCGCAGCGCCGCGTCGATGGCATCGACCTGCCAGGCCGCGGCCATGTCCGCCAGCGTCTTTCCCGTCCAGGGCTGGCCGGCGCTGGTCAGCAGGATGCTCGTCGCCCCGCCGCGGCGGCGCAGGTTGTCGGCGATGGCAGCGCGCAGCCGCTGTGCCTGCGCCGGATCGTCGAGGCGCGCGCGGATGGCGGGCAGGCCATCGGCCTGTGCCCAATCGGGCAGCAGCGCGGCGATGAGGTTCGAGCCCGAGGCCGCCCAGGGGTATTGGTCGGCGGTGACATCCTGTCCGCGCGCGCGGGCGGCATCGATCAGCGCGATGACCGCCGGCGCCTGGCCATGGACATCGACACCGAGCGCTTTGAGATGCGCGAAGTGCACCGGCAGCCCAGCCGTAGAACCGATGGTGATGGCTTCGGAAACCGAGGCGAGCAGGCCGATGCCATAGGAGGATTCGTCGCGTTGATGGGTGTCGTAGAGCCCGCCGCGGGTGGCTGCCTCGCGGGCGAGGGCGATGACCTCGTCGGTTTTGGCAAAGCTTTGTGGCGCATAGAACAGCCCGGCGGACAGGCCGAGCGCCCCGCCGCACATGGCGCCGGCAACCAGTTTGCGCATCCGCGCCAGTTCGTCGGCGGTCGGCGGGCGCGCGGCGGCGCCGATGACTGCGCTGCGCACCGCGCCGAAGCCGACATAGCTGGCGATGTTGGGGCCGGTCGGTTGTCGGGCGAGGCGGGTGAACTGTGCCTGCACATCGGCGGGGCCGCTGCCATCGATGCCGGTGACGATGGTGGTGACGCCCTGTGCCAGCCACGGCGCGATGCGGCGCCTGCCGGCATCGGCGGCGCCCACCGTCTCGCCGGGGTGCGTATGAGGGTCGATGAAGCCGGGCGCGATGATCTGTCCGCTGGCATCGATACTGCGCTTTGCCGTGATCGTGGCGCTGTTCGCCGCGCCGACAAAGACGATGCGGTCACCTTTTATCGCTATGTCGCCGGTGATCGCCGGCCGGTCGCTGCCGTCGAACAGGGTGCCGTTGCGGATGACCAGATCGGCGATGATCGGCCGGGCGGTGACGGGTGCGGCGAGCAGCAGGGCACCCGCCAGCAAGCTTCGGCAGGGAAGCGCGATCGTCCTGCCGATAACCATGGTCGAATTTCCGATCGATTGGATTGCTGCGCCTCGAACCCTTTACGGGATCGGGCAAAATCCTGGCAAGCGCGCTGCCGGAAGGGCGTCAGCCTGCGGCGACTCGCGGATTGAGCGCCACCACCGCCCAGTTGAGCGTCGAGGCAAAAGCCACCCAGCCGAGATAGGGCAGGATGAGCAGCGCCGCCAGCGTGTCGATCGGCCACAAGCCGATGACCATCGCGAGCACCGACGCCCACAGGAACGGCACTTCGATCAAAGCCCAATCGGGTCGCTGCAGCTTGAAGAACAACGGGCTCCACAACAGATGGAACACACCGTTGACCCCGAACAGGATCAGCACGCTCGTCTGTTCGGCCGCGTCGGCGGCATTCCACGCCCGTACCCCGGCCCAGGCCGCCAGCCCGAGGATGATCGTCCAGCCCGGCCCGAAGGCCCAGCCCGGCGGCTGCCACGGCGGCTTGCGCAGATTGGCATACCAATCGGCGCGCGGGGTCATCAACCCGCCGACAAGGCACAGCGTCACCATCCAAGCGATGGCGACCAGCAATGGCGTATTCACATCCGAAATCGCTTGTTCCCGATAACCCTGTCCAGCATGCACGCCTTCGCGACCATTTGACAGGGGGCTTGGCCGCGAGCGATCCGCGACAGTGCACGGCTTGTGCAATCTCCCGGCGCGTCGATTGCGTTGCTCAGGCGCGCGCCGTGACCGCCAGCAGCGGATCGCCGGCGCGGCCATCGGCGAGCAGGTCGACCCGCACGTCGCCGAACCCGGCGCGTTCGGCGTAAAGCCTGACCAGGGCGGCATGGCCATCACTATCGAGCGCCCGCCAGATCGCGACGGCCTTCATCGGGAAGCAACGGTTCGAAAAGCTGATGATGAACGGCGAGCCGGGAACCAGGACCCGGCGGATTTCGGCGAAGACTTCGCAAGGGTGCTGGAGATACTGGACGCCGACACAGCAGAGCGCGGCATCGAAGCATCGGTCAGCGAAGGGCAGCGCCGTATCGCGGTTGAGGTTCTGCACGAACCAGCGGGCCAGCCGTGGATTGGCGGCAAGTTCTTCGGCATTCATGCCATGCCCGACGACCTCGGCATAGTCGTAGTCGTCGGGCAGGTGGCTGATCCAGCTCGACATCAGGTCGAGAATACGCCCGCCCGCGGGCAGCATCGAGCGATAGAAAGCGGTGAGCGCCGCCGTGGCGCCCGCGTCGATATGGGTGACGAGACGCGGCGGGGCGTAGAATGCCAGGTCGTCGCCGGCGTCCTGCTTGCTGAAGGCGCCTTTGGGCAGTTCCGGGAACATGTCTGCTGCGGTCATGCCGGCGCGCCGCCGGGATCGGGATACCATTTGGGGGCGATACGAAGACGCTGCATGGCAATGTGCCTCGCAACGCGGTGCGGCATAGTCAATGCGCCATGATGCAGCGCCGGTGTTGGCGGCGTCGCTGCGGCCATGCAGTATCTGGATTTCGGGCGCCGGGCGGGGGATGAACAGCAATGCAGACCGAAATCATCATCATCGGCGCCGGCATGGCGGGCCTCGCCTGCGCCCGGCGCCTCCACCGTGCCGGCCATCGGCCCCTGGTGCTCGACAAGGGGCGCGGCATCGGCGGGCGCCTGGCGACGCGGCGGGTGACGCTGGCCGAAGGCGCCACAAGCTTCGATCATGGCGCCCAGTATCTGACGGCGCGCGATCCGGGCTTTGCCGTAGACCTGCACGATCTTGGCGCCGCCTGTGCCCGCTGGGACGATGGCGCGGGCGCGGCGCGCCTTGTCGGCGTGCCCGGCATGTCGGGCCTGCCGCGCGCCATGGCGGCCGGCCTCGATGTCCGGACGGGCACGCAGGTCACCGCCGTGCGGGCGGTGCCGGGAGGCTGGGCAATCGATATCGATACGCTTCGCATCGAGGCGCGCCAGCTGGTGATGACCGTTCCGGCGCCGCAAGCGGCGGCGCTGCTGGGGGTGGCGCATCCCCTGCACCCGCGCATCGCCGGCGTCGCCATGGCGCCCTGCCTGACGCTGATGGCGGCTTTCCCGGCCGATGCGCCGCGGCCGTTTCGTTCGTGCGCCGCCGACAACCAACCGCTGGCCTGGATCGCGCAGGACAGCAGCAAGCCGGGCCGCAACGGCACGCTGATCAGCTGGGTGGCGCAGGCAAGCGCCGAATGGAGCCTGCGCCATCTGGAAGAAACGCCCGAGGTCATTGCCGGCCGCATGCTGCCGTTGCTGGCGGACGCGATCGGCGTGGCGCCGGGGCAGGCGCTGTACGCCGCCGCGCATCGCTGGCGCCATGCCCGCACCACGGTCGCGCTGGGCGAACCGTTCCTGCAGGGCGACGACGGGACGTTGCATGTCGGCGGCGACTGGTGCCTCGGCGCCCGCGTCGAGGCGGCATGGGCAAGCGGCACCGCCATCGCCGATGCGATCATCGCACGCCCTCATCGCTAGCCTCGCCAGGCCTTGACGAAGCCGCGCGCCGATGGGCCTCATGCCGGGCCAAGCGCGGATCGTGCATGAACGCGTGATGCGCTGTGCGTATGCGCCTCGCGACATGCCACCTGCTGATCGCTGGATTTGTGCTGTCGTGGTTCGTATGCAAAATCAGTGCATCCGCCGTCCGGGAACCTGAAGCATGACACTATCCGCCGCGTCGCGTGTCCTTGTCCTCGATGGCCACCCGGATGCTGAATCGCTGTGCGGAGCGCTGGCCGTGATCGCCGCGCAAACCGCAGAAGCCCGCGGTGCCAGCGTGAAGATCCTGCATCTTTCGGCGTTGCAGTTCGATCCCAATCTCGCCGGCGGCTACAAGACGCGCCAGGATCATGAACCCGATCTGCTGGCCTTTCTCGATGCGGTGCGATGGTGCGACACGCTGATCCTCGTCCATCCGATGTGGTGGGGCGCGGCACCGGCAAAGCTCAAGGGCCTGATCGACCGCACCTTCCTGCCGGGCATCGCCTTTGCCTATGAAGGCGACGGCCATTTCCCCAAAAAACTGTTTGAAG
>JBILPK010000343.1:0-2601 GCA_044373875.1 Polymorphobacter sp. | reverse complement strand
CGGGCGACCGTGGCGCCGATGGCTTGTTCGCAGGCGGCGACGGCGGCGCTGGTGACGGCGGCCGGACCGGCGTGCGCGGCGGCGCTGGCGGCGCTGCCACCGGCGGCACGATCCGGTTCGGCATCGACCCCATCGGCGGCCCGGGCGGCGACATTCTGTCGAGCTCTCCGATCGGCATCACCCTCGTGCAATCGGCCACCGCCACGGGCGGCGCTGGCGGCGACGGCGGTATGGGCGGCGATGGCGGCGATGGCGGCAACGGTGCCGATGGCTTCGGCAGCTTCGGCTTTGGCGGCCCCGGTGGCCCCGGTGGTGCGGGCGGTCTTGGCCGCGCGGGCGGCATTGCGACGGCCGGCACCATAGAGACCAACCTGGTCAGCGGCAGCACCATTCAGATCGGCATCAGCGCCGATGCCGCGGCCCTGACCGGCAGCAGCGGCATCGACGGCAACGCGGGCAATCCCGGCAACAACGGCATCGATGGCACCGATCTGTGTGGCGGCGCCTGCTCGGGCGCCTATGATGGTTCGGCGATTTTTGATTCCGGCACGATCATCATCACCAACAATTCGCCGGGCAACACGACCATCGAGGCGCTGGCGGCGCAGTCGACGATCAACTGGACGCCGACCGATACCGGCGTCGGCGGCGGCCCGATCAACTTCCTGCCGGCCGGCAATACCGTCAGCTATGTCACCGGACTCGGTGGTCCGGTCACCGTGCTCAACCGCATCATTGCGGCGGATGCGTCGCGGCAGATCGGGCTGTATGGCACGGTCAACGCGCAATCGAACATCGGCGTCTGGTTCTATGCGCCGGGCGGACTGTTGATCGGCAGTTCGGCGCGGATCAACGTCGGCAGCCTGTTGCTGACCACCAGCGATCCGTTTTCCGATGGCAATGGCGATTTTCTCGGCGCAGACCGCAGTTTCAGCCTTCTTGCTGCCACCCAGGTCGGGGCCGCGATCGACATTGCGGCGGGTGCGCAGATCAACGCGGATCAGGCCGCCAGCAGCTATGTCATCGCCGTGGCACCCAAGGTCACCCAGGCGGGCGCCATCCAGGTCGATGGCTCGGCGGCGCTGGTGGCGGCCGATGCGGTGGACTTCACGCTCAACGCCGGCCTGTTCGATATTACGGTCACGCAAGGCACCAGCGCGTCGGGCAATGTCATCACTCACAGCGGCCAGACAACCGGCCCGGCGGCGGGCGACGGTATCAACAACCGCGTTTACATGGTCGCGGTGCCGCGCAACGACGCCGTCAATTTGCTGGTATCGGGCGGCTCGCAACTGGGCTTTTCCATCGCCGGAGCGGCCGATATCGAAGGCAACACGGTGGTGCTGTCGGCGGGGCACAATATTGTTGCCACCGGGACAGGCGATCCCTTCGCCGACACGTCGTTCAACGCGACCGAAGCCAATATCATCATCGGCCATGGCAATTATACCTCGGCGCTGACCGCGCGGGCGACGACATCGGCGCGCTTGACCATCGAAAGTTCCGATCCGGGCATTGGGGCGGACTTTGCATCGAACCTGTCGCTGCGCGGCGGCACCGAAGCGATGATCAGCGGCAATGACCAGGCCAGCGGCTATGGCGTCTTCCTCGCTGTTGCTGGTGACCTGCTGGTATCGGCCGAAGCGCGCTTTGCCACGCAGAGCAGCAGCGATACGCGCACCGGCGGCACCGCCAGCCTGACCGCGGCCAACGGCCTTGATGTAACGATCGGAGGCCGTGCGACCTTCATTGCCGATGGCACCGGCGATATCGGCGGCGGCGGCAGCGGTGTCGGCGGCACGGTATCGGTTACGGCCGACGACCAGAACATCAGCGTCAACGGCCTGTCGTTGTCGGCGGTCGGCACCGGTTCTTCGGTCACCACGACTGAAGGCGTTGCCGCATCGGGCCAGGGCGGCACGGCAAGCGTCACCGCGCGCGGTGGCGGCGTCATCGAGGTCACTGGCGCCAGCCTTGTCGATGTACGCGGTTTCGGCGGTGCTAGCCGGTTCGATGCCAGTGCCTTGTCCGCCGGCGACGGCACGGGCGGCTCGGTGCGGTTCGAGAGCATGGCGGGCAGCACGCTGACGCTGGGCAATGTCGAGGTCGACGCGTCGGGCCTTGGCGGCGCCGGTAGCTTCAGCATCTTTTTTCAAGACCCGGCGACCAGCGGTCTCGGCCGCGGTGGCGGGGCGTTGCTCACCGGCGCCGGGGCCATCAGCAACACCTCGGTCACGCTGACAGCAGATGGCATCGGCGGCGATGGTGATTCTGCTACGGGCGGGGCCGGTATTGGTGGCAATGCCAGCATCGAAATCACCAGCGGCGGCAGCTTTTCCAGCACGGTGGGCGATGTTGTCCTTGCGGCGCGCGCACGCGGCGGGTCGGCCTTTGGCGATGGGTCCAGCGGCGGCGCTGCGACGGGTGGCACTTCGACCATCACCACCCAGGCTGGCGGCACCATCACGATGGGTCGCGTCGAACAAAGCGTCGATGCCACGGGTGGCAATGGCGGCCAGGGCCGCAATGGCGAGGACGGGCAGCGCGGCAGCGATGGCTTCTTCAATGGCGAAAATGGCACGGATGGCTCCCCGGGTGGCA
>JBILPK010000043.1:0-22215 GCA_044373875.1 Polymorphobacter sp. | reverse complement strand
GCGCAACGTCCCCGACGATGTCTTGGCGCTGCTCAAGGCCAATGGCGGCGTGGTGATGGTCAACTACGCCCCCGGCTATGTCGGCCGCGCCCGCCAGGAATGGGAGGCGGCACGCGCCGCCGAACGCGCCCGCGCCAATGCGCCGCCCTATTCGGGCCTCTACATCGGCCAGCCCGAACGCGCCGCTGCTGCGCTTGCCGCCTGGGAAAAGGCCAATCCGATGCCGCCGGTGACGCTTGCCGATGTTGCCGATCATCTCGATCATCTGGCGAAGCTGGCGGGACACGACCATGTCGGCATCGGCAGCGATCTCGATGGCATCGACACGACGCCGACCGGGCTTGAGGGCGTCGAGACCTATCCGGCGCTGATCGCCGAACTGCTGCGCCGCGGCTGGAGCGAGGAGGATTGCAAGAAGCTGGCGGGGGGCAACATCCTGCGGGTGCTCGAGGCTGCGGAGAAGGTTTCAGCCGCGATGCAGGGCGAGGTGCCGAGCGCGGCGACGCCGTAAGGGGGGGCAGCCGTTGGCGGCACGGGCGAGCCCGGTAAACGCCGGAATATGGCTGGCAAACGGGAAACCTGAGCGAATGCGCAATCTTCTGAAACCGCTGGGCTTTTTACTGGTGGCCGTCCTCGCTGTTTCGGCTGAAGCGGGGAACTGGACAGTTGCCGATCCGCAATATGGCGATGGCGGCACCGATGCCTTCTACAGCTGGGCAACCAGCATTCCGAAAGGTGCGCCGCGCATCGTGCGACGCATGCCTTTTGCGCCCGAAATGTCGCTGGTCGAGGCCGGGGTGAGCGAGCGGATGCTGTATACCAGCCGGGGCGGCCCTGACGGCCGTAAACCCATCATTGTGTCGGGCGGCATCTATCTGCCCAAGGGCCAACCCCCGAGCCGCGGTTGGCCGGTGATCGCTTGGGCCCATGGTACGGTCGGCTTTCCCGATATCTGCGCGCCGTCCTTCAATGGATGGTCGGAACGCGACGCGGCTTACCTCAACGCCTGGCTGAAACAGGGCTATGCCGTTGTGGCATCCGACTATGAAGGGCTCGGGACCGATGGGCCGCACCCCTATATGATGAGCCGGTCGGAAGCGACGGCGGTGCTCGACGCCGTCGTCGCGTCTCGCACGGCCTACCCGGTCTCGTCGCGCGTGGTGATTGTCGGCCAGTCGCAAGGTGCCCATGCCGCCGCCAACGCGGCCTTGATGCAATCTGACATTGCTCCTTCGCTGGATGTGAAGGGCCTGGTGCTGACCGGCTGGCCGGGCACGATGGCGATGCCGCCGTTGCAGATGGACCGGTTCGATCTCTGGTCCGCGCTCTATCTGCGCTATCTGCCGACCTACGCCGCCATGGACCCGGCCTTTCGGCCCGAAACCATGCTGACGCCGGCGGGCAAGGCCGTCTACGAATCCTTCCGGACCAGTTGCGGCTCCGCAGCAATGGCAAAGTTCATGAGGGACAAGCCGATTGCAAACACCCTGTTCGCCGTTGACCCGAGTCCACTGGAAACGCGGGCGCAACCCCATCGCGCCTATCCGCCGCTCGGTTTCAGGATGCCGGTCTTTCTGGGTATCGGGTTGAATGACGAGCAGACGTCGCCGCGCCTCGCTTTTGATGCCGGCAAGCAGGCGTGCGCGCTGGGGGCGAATATCGCGATACATCTTTACCCGGGCTTCACGCACGGATCGACGGTGTTGCGATCGCAGGATGAGTCGACACCATGGGTGCGCGCCGCCTTTGCGGGCAAGGTTCCGCCCGGCGGCTGTCAGCAGGCGACATTCCCCGGCGGCTGATCAGGCGCCGCATTTTCGGCGGCAAAGCGGGTTGACGCACTTCAAATGCGATCGGGGCCGGCTGCCGTCGCTCGCCGTGCAAAGATTGCCGAATATCAGGAAAGTCACGCCGGACGCGGTTTTCAGCGACGAAGATATATCTTGAGGCCGCAGATGCGTTGGTTCTCACGATGTCAAAGAGCGAAACACGCTTCAAGGTAACCTAGTTGGTGATAAATGTCCATCGTCAATTGTACGTAATGGGTGGCCCGGAGCGAATGCGACCTACGTTGCGGGCGGGGGAGCGGGCCGGTGCCGACGCCACTTGAACGCAATCGACTCTAAAGCCACTTCGCCCGGCGAAAATTCACGAACAATATCAAGCATACGACAACCACGACCGAAAGGACCGTGGGATAACCATATTTCCATTGCAGCTCGGGCATTTCGGCAAAGTTCATGCCATAGATGCCGGCCATCGCGGTCGGCACCGCGAGGATCGCCGCCCAGGCGGCCAGCCGGCGCGAGATTTCGGTTTGTTGCGCCTGGCTGGTCAACAGGCTCGCTTCGAAGGCGAGGCCGAGCCGGGCGCTGAGCGAATCGATTTCCTCCTGGGCGCCGCGCACATGGTCGGTGACTTCGCGAAAGCAATGTTCGAGGCGCGGGTCGATCTCGATCACCTCCGAATGTTCGAGCCGCCCGCAGATCTCAGCCAGCGGCAGGATGCCGATCTTCATCCGCAGCAACTCGCGGCGCAGAACATACAGCCGCCGGGTCTGTTCGGGGGGCAGTTCCTTGGCGAGGACCTGCGCCTCGATCGCATCACCCTCGGCCTCGAGGCTGTCCATCACCCGCAGATAATGGTCGACGGTGAAGTCGAGCAGGGTGTGGACGACAAAGGCCACGCCCTTGGCGAGGAGTGCCGGGTTCGCCTCGCAATGTGCCCGGACGCGGCTGTAGGCGAGGCTGTCGCCGTGCCGGATCGTGACGATATAGCCGCGGCCGGCGAAGATATGAGTCTCGCCGAAGGTCACCCGGTCGTCGATCAGCTCGGCGGTGCGCACGACGATGAACACCCCGTCGCCATAGCGCTGCATCTTGGGTCGCTCGTGCGGTTGCCCGGCATCCTCGATCGCCAGCGGATCGAGCCCGAGCTGGGCCTGCAGCGTCTCAAGCTCCGCCTGCTGCGGCTCGCGCAGGCCGATCCAGACGAAATGGCCGGGCTTCGCCGCCCATTCGCCGGCCTGATCGAGCGGGATCTCGACCACCGCCATGCCATTTTCATAGGCACGTGCCGAAAGAATGCTCTGTTCGCGAATGGCCATCCGCTATCCCCCTCGCTCCAGTCGCAGGCAAGGCTTAACACAATCGTGCGATGTGACCAGCCGGGGGCGCCATGGGGCCGATGCCGCAGCACCGGCGCCATGCGCAAGGCCCTTGCGCACATCGGACGCGCTCGCCGGATCGAGGCGCGGCGGCTCGGCCGATCAATCGTGCGCTGCAATAGGCAGCATCGCAACTAGCGGCCGCGCGCAAACAAATGGCGGCCGGTGTTGCCACCGACCGCCACTGTGTCGTGCCCGCAAATGCTTTCGCGCCGCCTCCACCTCGCGGTGGCGCTGTTTGACCCGGCGGACAGGGGCCGATCTTGCGATCAGGCCGCAGTCGCCCTGGGCGTCGCGTGCCGGTCTGTGCCACGGCACTTTCGCAAGGTGCTCCGGCCCGCTCGCGCGGCCGTCCTTCCCTGCTGGACCGATCCGGTTCCGCTTTTCCTGCTGCTGCCATCTGCATGGCTGCCGCCGGTTCGCCTTCCCGTTTCGACCCGCCGTGCTTTGCCCCGCAATTCCCGGCGTTTCCCCCGAAAATGCCCGGCTAACCCGGCATAACCGTTTCATTTCCTTTGGCATTTCTGCCGCTGTCAATTCCCGGCTACAGACGAATGGTCTCACTTTTCCCCGAGTCGTCAAAGTGAAATAATCGCCGCTACACCTTGTGGATAACGAGGATAACGGGGATAAGCTATGAGCATGACGACATCAGATAGCGTCACGCTCTAGTCGCGCTCGCCCAGGATCGCCGCCATCGGCGGCTCGTCGCTTTCCTGCGTCATCGCGGCGACGAGACGCTGGTAGTTGAAGGTCGATCGCCTGCCGATATCGTCGCCGTGCTTCGCCAGCCAGGCATCGGCGGCACTGCGGCCGAGCGCCTTCAGCTTCAGCAGGAACGCCTTTTCGGCCAGCAGCTTCGACGACGGCGGGAACTGCCCCAGCGCATCATCGCCGTGGATCATGTGGAGATGGATTGTCCGGTGCCGCTCCGACTGCAATTCGCCATTGTCGATCAGCCGGTTGCGTTCCCCGATGAAGCGCAATTCGGTAACCAGGCTGGCATTGAAGGTGATCTCGTTCAACCGGTCGCTGATGTCGTGCGCCGTCTTGGGCAGCGCCGTCCGCACAATGGGGTTGAGCTGGACGATCAGCGCGTCGCAGGTGCCCGTTGCCCGGCTCATCGGCTCGATCGCCGGGTTGGCGATATAGCCGCCGTCCCAATAGCCTTCGCCATCGATGATCGGCGTCTGGAACAGATAGGGCAGGCAGCCCGAGGCCAGCACCATGTCGACGGTCAGTTCATGCTCGCGAAAACAGCGCAGGCCGCCGGTGGCGACATGGGTGGTGTTGATGAACAGCTTGACGTCGCCGCTGGCGCGCACCCGCTCGAAATCGATGAGCTCGAGCAGTGCCTCGCGCAGCGGATTATAGCCGAACGGGTTCGATTGATACGGCGACACCATGTGCGACAGGGCGAGGCTCATTTCGTAGATCGGCGAATGCTGGAGCGAGAAATCGTCGGTCATCTGCTGCCACATGGTGCGGCGGAAGGGCGACAGCTGCGCCGCGGCATCGCCCATGCCGTTCCAGAACTTGTCGAGTTGCACCCGCGCCTGCGCCGGGCCGCCTTCCATCAGGCCTTCGCCGACGACAACGGCGTTCATCGCCCCGGCGCTGGTGCCGCTGACCGCGGCAATCTCGATATCGTCTTCCTCGAGCAGCCGGTCGAGCACGCCCCAGGTGAAGGCGCCATGGCTGCCGCCGCCCTGCAAGGCCAGATTGATCTTGCGCTTCTTCGTCTTCATCAACGCATCCCCCGATGTGTGAGCGGGGGTTTATCGCCTCGATTGCGCCGCGTCGATGCGTGATTCAGCCCCGTTCCACCGCGATCGCCGTTGCCTCGCCGCCGCCGATGCACAGCGCCGCGACGCCGCGCTTGCCGCCGGTGCGTTCGAGCGCTGCCACCAATGTCGCGATGATCCGCGCCCCCGATGCGCCGATCGGGTGGCCGAGCGCCGTCGCGCCGCCATGGATGTTGAGCTTGTCACGCGGGATGCCGAGGTCGTGCATGGCGATCATCGCCACGGTGGCAAAGGCTTCGTTGACTTCGAACAGGTCGACATCGGCGATGCTCCAGCCGGCCTTTTTGAGCAGCTTCTCGATCGCCGGCACCGGCGCCGTGGTGAACTTGCCGGGTTCATGGGCGTGGGCGGCATGGGCGACGATACGCGCGCGCACCGGGAGGCCTTGCGCTGCCGCCGTGCTGGCGCGGGTCAGCACCAGCGCTGCGGCGCCGTCCGAAATCGACGAGGCATTGGCGGCGGTGATCGTGCCGTCCTTGGCAAAGGCGGGTTTCAGCCCCGGAATCTTGTCGGGGCGGGCCTTGCCGGGCTGTTCATCGGCGGCAACCACGGTATCGCCGCCACGGCCGGGTACCGTCACCGGGGTCACTTCATCGTCAAAGGCGCCCGATGCGATGGCGGCATTGGCGCGCGCCAGGCTTTCCAGCGCGAAATCGTCCTGCGCAACCCTCGTGAACTGGTAATCGCGGGCGCTTTCCTCGGCAAAGGCGCCCATCAGCTTGCCGGGGTCATAGGCGTCCTCAAGCCCGTCGAGGTACATCGAATCCTTGATGGCATCATGGCCGATGCGCGCGCCGGCGCGGTGCTTCAGCATCAGATAGGGGGCGTTCGACATGCTCTCCATGCCGCCCGCGACGATCACCGCGGCCGTTCCGGCGAGCAGCGCGTCATGCGCCATGATCGTTGCCTGCATCCCCGAACCACACATCTTGTTGACGGTGGTCGCCTCGACCGACAGCGGCAGACCGGCACCCAGCGCCGCCTGGCGCGCCGGCGCCTGGCCGAGCCCGGCGGGCAGCACGCAGCCCATGAAGATCTGTTCGATGCGTTCCGGCGCCACGCCCGACCGCGCCACCGCCGCCCTGACCGCGACGGCGCCCAGAGTCGTGGCGCTCACGCCGGCGAGCGCACCTTGAAAGCCGCCCATCGGCGTGCGGGCAAAACCGGTGATGACAACAGGGTCGGCGGGAAACGTCATGCGTCGTTCCTGACAGGTCGGGTTGATGGCTGGAATAGGCACAGTTCCGGACTTGTCAAACCGGTGACCGCCCGATGAGGCCGGCGAGCAGCGGATTGGGGAAGCGCCGGCGCTGGACGATGGCGTAAAAGCTTTCGACGAGTTGCGGCAGGCGGTGCACCTCGACCAGCGTGCCGGCGAGCAGTTCGTCGCGCACCACGATCGGCGGCACCAGGGTCAGCGCGTCCGAATCGCGCGCCAGCAGGCGCAGCATCGCCATGTCGTCGACTTCGGCGAGGATGACCGGCCTGATGCCGGCCGATTCGAGCAAGCGATCGAACGGCGCCCGAATGTCGCTGTCGTGGCTGGGCAGCAGCAGCGGCGCATCGCGCAGGCTTTCGGGCCAGGTGAAAGCCGCATCGGCGAAGCGCGGCGGGCCGACGAGGCTGACCGGCTGCTCGTCGATGCGATGGCTGAGCAGCGCGTTGCGGGCATCCTGCGCCACCGGCGTGTTGGCGAGGATGACATCGACTTCATGCGCCTCCAGCTGCGCCAGCAGGTCGCGCAGCGTCCCCGAACGCAGGATCAGCTCGACATCGGTGCGCCCGACCAGCGGCCGCACGAATTCGAGCTGGAAGTTGCGCGACAGCGTCGGCAGCGCGCCGACCCGCAAGATCTGCTGGTCGAGCCCGGGCCGCCCTGCCAGCGTCGCCGCCAGCGCGTCACCGGTGGCAAAGATGCGGTCGGCATGATCGAGCGCGATGCGCCCCGCTTCGGTGAGCAGCAGCTTCTTGCCGACCCGGTCGAACAGCGCATGGCCAAGCTGGGCCTCGAGTTTCTGCACCTGCACCGACAGCGCCGATTGCGACAGGTTGAGCGCTTCGGCGGCACGCGTCAGGCTGGCGTGGTGCGCGATGGCGCGGAAATAGCGCAGGTGATTGTAATTGATGGCCGCCATCACATCATTCTATAAAAACGAACGATTAGGCGCAATCTTTGTATTTTATTTCGGCAAAGCCTGCGCTTATCGGGACGGTCGCCTCGCTCATGGAGACGATGATGACCACCCACCTGCTTTGGCTGCTGCTTGCCGGCCCCGCCGCGCTGACCGTTCTCGGTTGTCTGCCGCGCGCCGATCGCACCCCGCTCGTGCTGGCGGCGCGGGCCCGGATGGCGGCGCTTTTCGCGTTTGCCAGCGCGGTGGTGATGGCGGGGGTGGTCGCGACGGTCGGCCCGCTGCAGACCGGCGGCACTGGCCCGGCCTTGTGGTTCGATACGCTGACAGCGGTGATGTTCCTGCTGGTCAGCTTCGTCGGCAGCATCGTCATCGCCTATAGCCGCAACTATCTCGCCGGCGATCCGGGCCATGGCCGCTTCCTGCGCTGGCTCTGCCTGACGCTGGCCGCGGTGCTGGTGCTGATCATCTCGGGAAATCTGGTGCAATTCGGGCTCGCCTGGATGGCGACCTCGCTGGCGCTCAACCGCCTGCTGCTCTTCTATCCCGACCGGCCGGCGGCGGTGCTCGCGGCGCGCAAGAAATTCATCGCCAGCCGCATCGGCGACCTGTGCATCGCCATCTCCATCGGTCTGTTGTGGCAGGTTTTCGGCGGGCTTGATTACGCGACGCTGTTCGCCGGCGCCAAGGCGATGGCCGGCAATGCGACGCCGCTGGCAGTGCAGGTCGCGGCCTTCCTGCTGGTTATCGCCGCGCTTCTCAAATCGGCGCAATTCCCGCTGCACGGCTGGCTGCTCGAGGTCATGGAGACTCCGACGCCGGTGTCGGCGCTGCTGCATGCCGGCATCATCAACGCCGGCGGTTTCCTGCTGCTGCGCTTTGCCGATTTGCTGGTGCTGGCCACCCCGGCGCTCGACATGCTCGTCGTCGTCGGCGGCTTTACCGCGCTGTTCGGCTCGCTGGTCATGCTGACGCAAAGCGCCGTCAAGGTGTCGCTGGCCTGGTCGACGATCGCCCAGATGGGTTTCATGATGCTGCAATGCGGGCTCGGCGCCTGGTCGGCGGCGCTGCTCCATATCGTCGCGCATTCGCTCTACAAGGCGCATGCCTTCCTCTCGTCGGGAAGTGTCATCGATATCGCCCGCGCCTCCTGGTCGCCCAGCCCGGGCGGGGCGCCGCACCCGGCGCGGCTCGGCATCGCCGTCGGACTGGTGCTGGCGCTGGCGCTCACCACCGCCAGCCTGTTCGGGGTGACGATCGAACGGCAACCCGGCGTGCTGGCGCTGGGCACCATCACCCTGCTCGGCCTCACCCACCTCGTTGCCCAAGCCATCGACGAGCGCCCCAATCTGTTCGTCATCGCCCGCACGCTGGCGCTCGCCGGGGTTGTCGCGGTCACCTATTTCGCCCTGCAGGCCGGCGCCGCAGCGCTACTGGCGACCACGCTGCCGGCCGATGCCGCGACGCGTGGCGCCTTCACCAGCTTCGCCGTCATCATCGTCGTGCTCGGCTTTGCCGCGATGACGGTACTGCAATCGACCCTGCTCGGCGTCGCGGCACGCGGGCGCGGCCGCGCCATCCATGTCCATGTCGCCAACGGCTTTTACGTCAACACCTATGCCAACCGGCTCGTGCTGCGGCTGTGGCCGACCCGTGCGCCGGGTCGCTTTGCAACACTGGGAGACCGCTGATGAACGCGCCGATCGTCCTGAATGTCACCGCCCCGCTCGATCGCGCCGAAATGGCGGCGCTGATCGATGCCGCCTGCAACAAGATCGCGCCGCTGTGGCCGTTGAAGCACTTCGTCGCGGTCAACCCGTTCCTCGGCTTTACCGCGCACAGCTTTGCCGAAACCTGCGCCACGCTGCGCCGCGTCGCGCGTACCGACATGCTGATGCCACGCAGCTTCTACCGCGACGCCATCGCCGCCGGAAGCATCGACGACAGCGATCTCGCCATCGCCCTGGTCGCGGCGTGTGACGATGATCTGCCCAATCTGCCGCGCGATGTCGTGGCGCTGCGGATCGCGCTCGGTCGCGATGCGCCGGCGGGGAAGGCGCCGCAGGCGGTGGTGGCGACGGTTGCCGAAGTGCTCGACCGGCTTGCGGCGGGTGACCGCCAGGCATCGCGCACCGCTTTCATGGTCGATGAAATCGCCCGCTGGTGCGCTGCCTATTTCGACGAAGGCCAGGCCAGCTGGCCGCTGCCCGATCGCGCCTTGTCACCCTATGCCGCGTGGCGCGCGGCGATGCGCCACGATCGCAACCCTGAAGCGATGGGCATTTCGGGTTTCCGTGCCGCCATCGCCGGCCTTCCTGCCGATCCCGTCGATGCGATCATGGCCGTGGTCGAGGCGCTGGGCACGCCGTGCGACGTCATCGGCGATTATCTGCACCGCGCGCTGTTCGATATCGGCGGCTGGGCCGCCTATGCCCGCTACCGCGTCTGGGACAATGCGCTCTATGGCCGGCCCGATGCGACGCTGGTCGAGCTGCTCGCGATCCGCATGGCCTGGGGGTATGCACTGTTCCTCGAACGCCGCGATCCGGCGTTCCGCACCGCCTGGGCCGAAGCGATGGCGCAGGCGGCGCAGCTGCCCGCTGCCAGCGGGCTGGCCGGGGACCCCGAACTGGTTATCGATCTGCTGGCGCAAAATGCCTATGAACGCGCTTTCCAGCGGCGCCTGCTCGGCAAATTGGCCGCCGGTGCCGAGGTTGAATCGGGCCAGCCCTGGCCGCGGCGCGGCGCGGTGCGCAAGCCGTTGCAGGCAGCATTCTGCATCGATGTCCGCTCCGAAGTCTATCGCCGCGCGCTCGAACAGGTCTGCGATGCCGAAACCATCGGCTTTGCCGGCTTCTTCGGCTATCCGATCGAATATGTGCCGATCGGTCGCAACACCGGCGGCGCGCAATGCCCGGTACTGCTGACCCCGGCTTTCACGGTATGCGAAGGCGTTGCAGCGGCAAGCGCTGACGAGGAAGCCGAGATCCTGGGGTTGCGCCTGTTGCGCCGCCGCGCCGGCAAAGCATGGAAATCCTTCAAGCAGTCGGCGGTATCGTCGTTCACCTATGTCGAAACGGCCGGGCCGCTGTTTGCCGCCAAGCTGGTCGGGGACAGCCTTGGTATCACCCGCCCGGTCACCGATCCCAATACCGATGGCCTTGATGCGGCAGTCATCGGCCGGGTCGGGCCGCAGATCGATGCCCGCACGGTGCGCGGCCGGGCCACCGGCTTCACCCCCGAACAGGCGCTGGCCCAGGCCGAAGCGGTGCTGCGCGGCATGTCGCTGACGCGTGATTTTGCGCGGCTGGTCATGCTTGCCGGCCATGGCAGCACGACGGCGAACAACCCGCATGCCTCGGGGCTCGATTGCGGTGCCTGCGGCGGTCATACCGGCGAGGCCAATGCCCGGGTGGCGGCGGGCATCCTCAACGATCCCGACGTGCGGCGCGGCTTGCGCGGCAAGGGCATCGACATCCCCGAAGACAGCTGGTTCCTCGGCTGCCTGCACGATACCACGACCGATGAAGTAAGCATCTTCGACCAGCACGAAGTGCCGGCGCACTTCGCTTCGCACCTGGCGGAATTGAAGACATGGCTGGCGCGTGCCTCGCAAAAGGCACGCGCCGAACGTGCCCGGCTGCTCGGCGTTGCAGATGCCGCCGATGTCGATGCCGCGGTCATCCGGCGCAGCCATGACTGGTCACAGGTGCGCCCCGAATGGGGGCTGGCCGGCAACGCCGCCTTCATCGCCGCGCCGCGCGCCATGACGCGCGGGGTGAACCTGGGGGGGCGCGCCTTTTTGCACAGCTATGACTGGCAGGATGACGATGGCTTCGGCGTCCTGAAGCTGATCATGACGGCGCCGATGGTCGTCGGCAGCTGGATCAACCTGCAATATTATGGGTCGACTGTGAACAACCGCGCCTTTGGTTCGGGCAACAAGGCGTTGCACAATGTCGTCGGCACCCTGGGCGTGCTCGAAGGCAATGGCGGCGATCTGAAGACCGGGCTGCCATGGCAATCGGTGCACGACGGCACGCGCTTCATCCATGAACCGCTGCGGCTCAATGTCTTCATCGCGGCGCCACTGGCGGCGATGCACGATGTCATCAAGGCCAGCCAGTCGGTGCGCGAACTCGTCGATAACCGCTGGATCCACCTTTTTGCCATGGACGATGGCGGGCGGGTCACGCACCGCTACGATAGCGGCGGGGCGTGGGTGGCGCTGGGCTGAAGGTGAAAGGGGCGGCGGTCTTGCGACCGCCGCCCCTTCGGTTTCACGCCGCGGCGTTGAACGGCTTGTCCTTGTCGGGCCGCAAGTCGCCCGGCAGGCCGAGCACGCGCTCGGCGATGATGTTGCGCAGGATCTCGTCGGTGCCGCCGGCGATGCGCAAGCCCGCCGACCACAGATACGAGCCCTGCAGCTTTTCGAGTTCGGGGTCGGTGCCTTCGGTGACAAAGCCGTCGCCGCCGGCCAGATCGAGCGCGAAGGCCGCCATTTCCTGCATCGTCTTGGCGACGACGACCTTGGAAATCGATTGCTCCGGTCCGGGCATCTGGCCCTTGGACAGCGCCGACAGCGCCCGCAACTGGGTCAGCTTGATGCCTTCGTCGTTGATGTACGACTGGGCAATGCGCTGGCGCACGTCACCGGCTTCGATGGCGGGACCGCCATTGGGGGCTTCGACACCCTTGGCGAGCTTCATCAGCGTCGCATAGCCGGGCGCGTGGCGCGGCTTGCCACCGACGGCAAGGCGTTCGTGCATCAACGTCGTCAGCGCGACCTTCCAGCCATCGCCTTCGGCGCCGAGCCGCCAGGCATCGGGAACGCGGACATTGTTGAAGAAGACTTCGTTGAAATCGGAACCGCCCGACATCTGCTTGATGCCGCGCACTTCCATGCCCGGCGCCTTCATGTCGACGATGAACATGGTCAGGCCCTTGTGCTTGGGCTTGGACGGATCGGTGCGGCAGACGACGATGCCGTAATCAGAGGCATGGGCGAAGCTTGTCCACACCTTCTGGCCGTCGATCACCCAGTCATCGCCGTCCTTGACCGCCTTGGTGCGGATGCCGGCAAGATCCGAGCCCGCCGCGGGTTCGGAGAACAGCTGGCACCAGACTTCATCGCCGACCAGCGCCTTGGGCACATAGCGCGCAGCGACTTCGGGGCTGCCATGGGTGAAGACGGTGGGGATGCACATGCCGAGGCCGATCGAATACAGGCCCGACGGCGCGTGGAAACGGCCTTCTTCCTGGCCATAGATGATCGATTGCATCGGCCCCAGGCCCTGGCCGCCGAACGCCTTGGGCCAGGTGATGCCGGTATAGCCGGCGGCGAATTTCTTCGCCTGCCAGGCCTTGGAGCGGGCGATGAATTCGTCGAGCTTCCACGGCGTTGCCGGCGGCTCGCGATATTCGGCGGCGTTTTCTTCCAGCCAGGCGCGCGCGGTGGCGCGATAGTCGGCTTCGGCGGGGGTGTCGTTGAAGTCCATGGGGTCAATCCCTTTGCTCGGTGGCGCAAACTGCGCCAGAATTGGTGTGAAAGCGCTGCGGCGCGATTACGCAGCCGCGCGGTTGCGCAGTTCGAGTGCACGGACCAGCCGGTCGGCCCACCAGCCGCGGCCGCCCAGCGCCGCGCTGAGCGTGCGCGCCCGGCGATAATAGAATTGGCAATCGCTTTCCCAGGTAAAGCCGATGCCGCCGTGCAACTGCACCGCTTCCTCGCCGCAGAAACTTGCGGCTTCGAGGCTGGCGACGCGCGCGGCGGCGGCGGCCTGGCGCAGTTCGGCGCCGTTGCTGCCGATCATCGCGATACCGTGAAGCGCATGGGCGCGCGCCAGTTCGATCTTGATATACATGTCGGCGCACTTGTGCTTGACGCCCTGGTACCGGCCGATGGTCTGGCCGAAGGCGACGCGGGTCTTGGCATAGTCGACCGTCATGGTCATCGCCGATGTGGCGGTGCCGATCGCTTCATAGGCGAGGATGACCGCGGCGCGATCGAGCCACAACTGGTAATCGGCAGCGCTGCCGAGCGGTTCGGCGGCAACGCCGTCGAGTGTCAGCCGGCCATGGCGGCGCACCAGATCGAGCGTTTCGACCATATCGACCTTGGCAGCCGACAGATCGACGAGCCACAGCGACGGGCCATCGGCGCCCGCGGCAGCGACGATGGCGAGGTGCGCGCCGGGCAGATCGGCGACCGGCGCCTTGACGCCACGCAGCTTGCCGCCCTCGGCCTTGACCGCCAGCGCGTGCGGGTTGGCAGCGCCGGGCTCGCTCCAGGCGGCGACGGCGATGCAGCTGCCATCGGCGATGCCGGGGAAATACTTCGTTTGCTGAGCTTCGCTGCCGGCGATCAGCAGCGCCTCGGTGGCGAGCAGCGAAGATACCAAAGGCACACAGGCGAGCGAGCCGCCGGCGGCTTCGGCGAGCATGCACGATTCCTCGGCGCTCATGCCCAGCCCGCCATGCGCTTCGGGCACCCGCGCTGCGGTCCAGCCGAGCGCGGCGATTTCGGCCCAGAGCGCCGCATCGAACGCCGGCGCGTCCTTGGCCATGGCCTTGCGGGCCGCCGCGGTGCCGGCCTTGTCGGCGAACAGCTTCTTCGCCTGGTCGCCGAGCGCCTTGGCGTCATCGGAAAAATCGAAATTCACTTGGCATTCTCCCCAATCGTATTGGGGGCCACTTTACGCGAACGTCAACCGGGTTCAACCTCGCATTTGCGCAGGCATTACCACGGCAGGATATTGCCCTGGTAATCGAGATAATGATGCCCGCCGGCGGTGTTGGCGGCCAGCACATCGGCCAGCCCGCGCACGCTGTCGGCGATCTCCACCGGCGCTTGCGGGCCACCCATGTCGGTCTTCACCCAGCCGGGATGGAGGTTGAGCAGGGTCAGGCCGAGCGGCTTGACCGCTTCGACATAAAAGCCGCGCGCGATGATGTTGAGCCCGGCCTTGCTGGCGCGATACAGCGCCGTGGTGCCGCCTTCGTTGAGCGCCACCGAGCCGAGGATCGAGCTCATCAAGGCGATCGTGCCGCCGGGTTTCACCCGGGGCAGCAGGCGTTTCGCCAGCCGGATCGGCGCGATGGCATTGGTCATCATCAGCGCGCCCATTTCGGCGGCGGTGACCTTGTCGACCGATTGGTGCGCCGGGCCATAGGTGCCGGCGTTGACGAAGACGAGATCGAAGTCCTGCCCCGTCAGTGCCGTATCGAGCGCGATGCAACTGGCGTCATCATCGATATCGACCGTGGCGAGGGTGATGCGGCCATCGCTGGCGGCGGCCAGCGACGCGAGATCGGGCGCCACGCCGCGCGCCGTCGCCGTTACCTGCCAGCCGCGGCCGGCGAGTTCGGCGACCAGCGCCAGACCGATGCCGCGCGAGGCGCCGATGATGATCGCGGTCTTGTCGGTCATGGTGTGTTCCTTTGTTCTCGTCACCCTCACCGGGGGGTGGCGGATCAATCTGATCACCTAGGCCCGCAACCGCTGCGCCGCCAGATAAGCATAATGCGGCGCACAGGCCGCCGCGACCGCTTCGGCGTCGGCATCGAGCGCCGGTTCGCGCGTCTCGGGCGCACCGAACCCGGTCGAGGCTTCGACCGCGCCATACCAGTGCGCCGCCCAGACACCGTCGGTGGCGCGCCGGCCGGCGCGCCAATGCAGCATCGCCGGATCGAAGGCGATGCCGAGCGCGACACAAAGCGCCGCCAGCGTGCCGGCCGGGTTCGCCAGTATATCGGCCGAATCGACCACCGGCGGCGCCCGGCCGAGCCGATCGGCCTCGCGGTCGAAATACTCGCGCTGGCGGGCGACGCCGAGATGCTCGGGCCGCACCGAAACGCGCTTGGCGGCATAGCTGGCAACGACGCGGCGCGGGTCGCGGATCAGGAAGGCGTGGACATGGTTGGTCAAGTCGGCGATCCCCACCGGACCTTCCATGTGATGCGCCATCTGCTTCTGGTACCAGATCGGGCGCGGCGCGGGCGGCGGGCCGTTCTGCGCGGCAGCAACGCTGGCCCAATCGCAATCCATCGACGTCATCACGGCATCTTTCATCGGCTGGTCGTCGCCGGTGTGCCTGAGGTAAGCGCCATAGAACGGTTCATCCGTGACCACCGTATCGGCGCGCGCGCCGAAGCTGCGCATCATCGCGGTCGACAGGTTGCGCGGGCCGCTCCACATCGCGATGCGCAGGGTCACGCATCACCATCCTTCAACTGTTCGTACAGCGCGATCAACCGGCTCGTCAGCGGCCCCGGCAGGGATGCCCCCAGCCGCCGGCCGTCGATCGCCGCCACCGGCGTCAACCCGCCGAAGGTGCCGGTGACAAAGGCTTCGCTGGCGCCGTCCAGCACATCTGGCGAAAAATCCCCCTGCTGCACCGCCACGCCATGAGCGCGCGCCAGCGCCAGCACATTGGCGCGGGTGATGCCATTGAAGCAGAATGTGCCTGACGAGGTGCACAGGGCGCCATCCATCACCCAGAAGAAGTTGGTGGCGTTGCAACTGGCGATGTTGCCCGCGGGGTCAAGCATCAGCGCTTCGTCGGCGCCGGCGGCGATGGCCTCGTTGAGCGCGAGGATCAGCGGCAGCCGGCTGTGCGAATTGATCCGCATGTCGAACATGGTAGGCGGCGTCGTCCGGATGCTGGCGGTGTGCAGCGTCAGGCCCTGGCGGCGCAGGGCAGGCGCCGGTTGCTTGTATTCGGCCAGGATGACGATCGTCGGCCGGCCGAGCGCGTTGCGCGGGTCCTGGTTGGCGGCGGATTTTTCACCGCGCGTCACCATCAGCCGCAGATGCGCGCCATGCGTCATGCCATTGGCCGCACAGGTCGCGGCCAGCGCCGACCGCAGCCCGGCGCGGTCGATCTTCATGTCGAGACCGATCGCTGCGGCACTGGCGAACAGCCGGTCGAGATGCGCCTCCAGAAACAGCAGGCGGCCATTGTGGAGGCGCAGCCCCTCCCACACCCCGTCACCGAGCACGAAACCGGCATCGAACACCGATACAAGCGCCTGACCGCGGCCGACAAGCGCGCCGTTCAGCCAGATGCGCAGATCGGCGTTCCGCGGGTCGTCGGCAAAATCCTGTGATCCGGCCATGGGGTCAGCGTTTGAACAGGCTGTCGGCGGCGGCACGGAACTTGGCGGCGCCCTCGCGCTTGGCACGCGAACGGGCAATTTCGGTTTCCAGCCCGGCGATGCGGTCATCGAGCTCGGCAATCGACAATTTATCAAGGTCCTCGCGCGCCAGCTCGGCGAGCAGATCGGACTTGCGGCGGGGAAGGTCGGGTTCGTCGAACATGGTGGCCTCGTTTGCGGCAAAAGCGTTGACCCGCGCGCTCCCCAAGTCAATATCCGCCGCCAAAGAGGAGCGCAGATGCCCATTCCCGTCACGATGACCGCCATCGACCCCGAAAAGCCGGGCGGCCCCGAGGTGCTGGTGCCGGTCATGCGGCCGGTGCCGCAGCCGGGGCCCGACGAAGTGCTCGTCAAGGTCGCGGCTGCCGGGGTCAACCGCCCTGATGTGCTGCAACGCATGGGGATGTATCCGATGCCCCCCGGCGCGCCGACGATCCCCGGGCTGGAGATTGCCGGCACGGTGGTCGCGCTGGGTTCCGAAGTCGAACGCTGGCGCGTCGGCGATGCCGTCTGCGCGCTCGTCGCCGGTGGCGGCTATGCCGAATATTGCACCGCGCCCGCCGGGCAGTGCCTGCCGGTGCCGGCGGGGATGGCGATGGCCGATGCCGCCGGGCTGTGCGAAACCTGGTTCACCGTCTGGTCGAACGTCATGGACCGCGGCCATGCCCGGCCGGGCGAGACCCTGCTTGTCCATGGCGGCACCAGCGGCATTGGCGTCACCGCGATCCAGCTCGGCACGGCGCTTGGCATGACGGTGATCGTCACTGCCGGCAATGCCGACAAATGCGCTGCAGCGCTCGCCCTGGGGGCGGCGCACGCCATCGACTACAATGCGCAGGATTTTGTCGCCGAAGTGGCGCGGATCACCGACAAGCGCGGGGTCGACCTGGTGCTCGACATGGTCGGTGGCGATTATCTGCCGCGCAATCTGCAATGCCTTGCCGACGACGGCCGCCATGTCAGCATCGCCTTTCAGCGCGGGCCGCGTGCCGATCTCGATCTGGTGGCGGTGATGCGCAAGCGCCTGACCCTGACGGGCTCGATGCTGCGGCCGCGGTCGATCGCTTTCAAGACCGCGATTGCCGAAACGCTGGAAGGCGCGATCTGGCCCGAATTCGAAGCCGGGCGGCTGGTGCCGGTCACCGACCGGGTGTTCCCGCTTGCCGAGGCTGCCGAGGCGCACCGTCGCATGGAAGCCGGCACCCATGTCGGCAAGATCGTGCTGGCGGTCGGCTGATCAGTCGCCGCTTGGCACGTGATCGGTGCGCAGCGCCCGGTTGCGGCTGGCGAAGATGAACAGCAACAACAGCGCGCCGGCCCCGAGGCTGTAGGGCAGGGTCGCGCCGAGCTGGTACAACCCGATGCCGATGGCGGGCGCCAGCACGAAGCATGAGCCGTTGACCGAGGTGACCGCGCCGGCGACGCCGCCCTGTTCGGCCTGGCCGACGGCAAGGCTGGCCCCGGCGGTGAAGCCCGGCCGGGCAAAGCCATAGCCCATCGAGGCCAGCGCATAAGCAAGGACCAGCCCGTAGAAATCCGGCGCCAGCGCCACCCCGGCGGTGCCGATGCCGGCAACCAGCGTGCCGACCCGCATCAGGCTGGGCGGGGTCATGCGGAACAGTGGGATCAGCCCCCATTGCACCAGCAGCGTCGCGCCGGCGCCGGCCATGAAGACAATGGCGATCTGATGCTGGGCCTGGAGGGCATTGCCGCCCACCTTGTCGATGATGAGAAAGCCCAGCGCCTGGCCGGTGGCGGCCTGGATCGAACCCGAGAAAAAGCCGAAGATCATGAACGGCAGGATGCGCGGGTCGCGCCACGACAGGCGCGGGCCACGACCGACGGCAGCGGCCTTCAGGCTGCCGCCGGTGGCGCCCCCGCCCACGGTCGGCTCGCTGGCGGGCGCGCCATGGGCGCGGCCGGGGGCAGCGACAGCATCGGCACCCGCACCGATGATACCGGGAAAATGCGTCGGGTCATCATCGGGCAACCAGCGCCGGACCGCGACCAGCACGAGCAGCGCCACGGTGGCAAAGGCAAACAGCGGCCCCGACAGGCCGACCGCGCCGATGATGAACAAGGGCGCCACCGCCGGGCCGATGATGGTACCGAGCCCGAACGCCGATGACAGGGTCGACAGCGCGTTGGTGCGTTCAGCTTCGCTGGTTCGCGCCGCGACATAGGCTTGCGCCGCGGGGTTGGAGGCCGAACCGAAGATACCGAACAAGGATCGCAGGCCGGCGAACAGCGCGAAGGTGGCCACGGGCACCAGCAGGCCCTTGAGCCCGGCATAGATGACGATGCCGCAGCCGAGCATCGACACGCCGAAGCCGATGACGCCGACTTCCATCAGCCGCCGCCGGCCGCGAATATCCGACTGGCGCGCCCAATAGGGCGCGCTGAACGTCCACAGCAGCGCCGAAAAGGAAAAGATGATGGCGACCAGCATGTCGGGAATGTGGATGACCCGGGCGATCGCCGGCAGCACCGTCTGCAGCGCGGTATTGCCGGCGGCGACGGTGAGCAGCACCGCGAACAGCACGGCGAATTCGCGGCGGGGCATGGCAAGGCGCATCGCCGTTGCATGGGGGAGGCGGGCGCACTTGCCAAGCCATCAAAGCGAATTTCATAGCGGCCGGGGCTCCCGCCAGCAGCCGCCTGCCGCGACAAATCAGCAACCTTGCTGGACGTTGCACTGCAACATGGCTAGACCGACGGTACACGAAAAGGGGCTTCCGATGCAGGCGCGGCTGAATATCCTCGCAGTGCTGGCGCTTACGCTGGCTGCCTGTAGCGAAAAACAGCCCGGCGCCGGCGGCCCCGGTGGCCCGGGCGCCGCGCCGCCGGTTACCGTGGCGACCCCGCTGATCAAGCCGATCGTCGATTGGGATGATTATGTCGGGCGGTTCGAAGCCCGGCAGAGCGTCGAGCTGCGGCCGCGCGTTTCGGGCTATGTCGCGCGCATCGCCTTTCGCGACGGCGAATTCGCCCGCGCCGGCGACCTGCTTTATGTCATCGATTCGCGGCCCTTCGATGCCGCGCTGGCCCAGGCGCGCGCCGAAACTGCCCGGGCACGCGCCACCGCCGACCTGGCGCGCAGCAACGCCGCCCGCAGCACGACGCTGTTCCAGCAGAACGCCATCAGCCGCGAGGAATATGATACCAGTCGCGCCACCGCGGCGCAGGCCGATGCCGCGCTTGCCGCGGCGCAGGCATCGGTCGCGGCGCGCGCGCTCGATGTGTCGTTCACCCGGGTCACCGCGCCGATCGCCGGCCGCCTGTCGGACCGGCGCGTCGATGTCGGCGGCTTCGTCACCGCCGGGACGACGGTGCTGACCAGCGTCGTCTCGCTCGATCCCATCCATTTCGTCTTCACCGGGTCCGAAGCGGTCTACCTGAAATACCAGCGCGCCAACCGCGCCGGCACCCGGCCGTCGTCGCGCGTCTCGCCCAACCCGGTCGAGATCCGGCTCGCCGATGAAACCGACTATCGCTGGCGCGGCCGGATGGACTTTGTCGACAATGCACTCGATCTCGGCTCGGGCACCATCCGCGGCCGCGCCGTGGTGAACAACCCCGATGGCTTCCTGACGCCCGGCATGTTCGGCCATATGCGCCTGCTCGGCTCGGGCAGCTACAATGGTATGCTGATCCCCGAAGATGCCGTGGTCACCGACCAGACCCGCAAGATCGCGCTGGTGGTCGGCCCCGACAACATGGTCAGCCCGCGGGTGTTGCAGCTCGGGCCGCTGGTCGACGGCCTGCGCGTCGTGCGCGGCGGGCTGACGCCCGATGACAGGGTCATCATCGAAGGCGTGCAGCGCGCCCGGCCGGGCACCAAGGTCAGCCCGAAACCCGGCAGGATCGTGCCGCCGGCGCCCGGTGTCGGGCCGGTGCCGCCGCCGATCATCGAAGCGCCGGCGACATCGGCGACCGCTGCCACGCGCGTGGCGAAATAGTCGATGCGATTTTCGCGTTTCTTCATCGACCGGCCGATCTTTGCCGGGGTGATCTCGATCCTGATCATGCTGATCGGGATCGTTGCCTATCCGACCCTGCCGGTGGCGCAATATCCCGAAATCGCGCCGCCGACGATCAGCATCACGGCGTCCTACCCCGGCGCTTCGGCCGAAGTGCTCGCCGATACGGTGGCGGCACCGCTCGAACAGGAAATCAACGGCGTCGAGGACATGATCTACATGACCTCGTCATCGACCGGCGATGGCCGGATGACGCTCAATGTCGTCTTCAAGCTCGGCACCGACCTCAACGATGCCCAGGTGCTGGTGCAGAATCGCGTCGCCTCGGCCACGCCGCGGCTGCCCGATACGGTGCGCGCGCTCGGCGTGACGACGCGCAAGAACTCGCCCGATATCCTGATGGTGGTGTTCCTCAAATCGCCCGACGGCTCGCTGAGCACCGATTATGTCTCGAACTATGCGACGCTGCTGCTCAAGGACCGGCTGGCGCGGCTGGATGGCGTCGGCGGCATCAACGCCTTTGGCGTGCGCGATTACGCCATGCGCGTCTGGATCGACCCCGAAAAGGCGGCGGCGCGCAATCTCAACGCCGATGAAATCGTCGCGGCATTGCGGTCACAGAATGTCCAGGTCGCCGCCGGCACCATCGGCGCGCCGCCGTTCGGCCGCGGTGGCTCGGGCTTCGAACTCAATGTCCAGACCCAGGGCCGGCTGGCAACGCCCGAAGAATTCGGTGCCATCGTCATCAAGGCCGATGGCGACAAGGTGGTGCGGATCGGCGACATCGCCCGCGTCGAAGTCGGTGCGCAGGATTATGGCACCAATGCCTATGTCGATGGCCAGCCGGGTATCGGCCTTGGCATAACCCAACGCCCGGGCTCGAACGCGCTGGCCACCGCCGATGCGATCATCGCTACGATGGAGGCGGCCAAGGCCGATTTCCCCGCCGGGCTGGAATATACCATCCCCTACAACCCGACCGAATATGTCCGCGCCTCGATCGAAAGCGTCCAGGAAACGCTCGTCGAAGCCGTCATCCTCGTCGTCATCGTCGTGCTGATCTTCCTGCAAAGCTGGCGCGCCGCGATCATTCCGGTGCTCGCCATTCCGGTCTCGCTGGTCGGCACCTTCGCGGTGATGGCGGGCTTTGGCTATTCGCTCAACAACCTGTCGCTGTTCGGGCTGGTGCTGGCCATCGGCATCGTCGTCGATGATGCCATCGTCGTCGTCGAAAATGTCGAACGCGAACTGAAGCTCGGCTATTCACCGCGCGAAGCCGCCTATCGCACCATGGACGAAGTCGGCGGCGCGCTCATCGCCATCGCGCTGACGCTGTGCGCGGTGTTCGTGCCGACCGCCTTCATTTCGGGCATTTCGGGGCAGTTCTACAAGCAGTTCGCCCTCACCATTTCGGCCGCGACGCTGATCTCCTGCCTCGTCTCGCTCACCCTGTCGCCGGCGCTGGCGGCGCTGCTGCTCAAGCAGCACGACCCCCACCACACCCCGACCGGTTGGCAGCGCGTGCCGATGGCGGCGGCGGATCGCTTCAACAAGGGCTTCGACTGGCTGGCCGATCGCTATGGCCGCATCGCGGCGCGCGCGGTGCGGGCGATCGTGCTGGTGCTCATCGTCTATGCCGGGCTGCTGGCGCTGGCGGCCTGGCGCTTCGTTGCGACACCGGCAGGCTTCATCCCGGCGCAGGACCAGGGCTATTTCATCACCGTGGTGCAATTGCCGCCGGGGTCCTCGCTCGAACGCACCGATGCCATCGTCCAGAAGGCAGTGAAGACCGCGCTGGCGACCAAGGGCATCAAGCTCGCGGTCGCCTTTGCCGGCCTTGACGGGTCGAGCTTTTCGAATGCCCCCAATGCCGGCACGCTGTTCATCCAGATGGACAGTTTTGCCGATCGCAAGAAAAACGACCAGGCAGCGGTCGATATCCTGGGCGATCTTCGCATGCGCATGGGCACGATCCC
>JBILPK010000340.1:0-2609 GCA_044373875.1 Polymorphobacter sp. | reverse complement strand
CGCCGCCGTCGGCCTCGGCGTCTGTCCGGTGGAAGGGCCGTGGTGGCAGGCAGCGCGCTTCCCGCTCAATCCCGGCCATGTCTCGATGACGATGGATGGCCGCCATGCTGTCGGCAAGTTCATGTGCCCGGCGGGCGATGGCGATATCGGCTCGCTGCGCTGGGCGCTGGAACCGCACAGCTTTTCGCATGCGACGGCAGATTTCACCTTCATGTTCAGCGCCCTGCCGGTGGCCCCGCAGGAAACCCATGTCGTGGCGAAATGGCTCGTCCACAAGGATGCCGTCGAAGGCGTGGATTACGAGGTCGGGTCGCTGGCCGAACTGTTGACCCGCACCAATCTGCAGGACCGCGAGCTCGCCGAAAACAACCAGCGCGGCATCGCTTCGCCCGGCTATGTGCCCGGGCCCTACTCCCCCGACGCCGAAGCGCTGGTCCTGCGTTTCGTCGACTGGTATTGCGACAAGGCACAGGAATATCTCGATGGCCGGTGATGGACACGGGCTCAGTCCCGAAACGCTGGCGGTGACTCTGGGCTACACCGCCGCCAGCGCCTTTGGTGCCGCCAAGCCGCCCGCCGTGATGACGACGACCTTCGTCTATCAATCGGCACAGCATGCCAAGGATGTCCACGAGGCCTTCTTCAACGGCACCGGCCCGGCGGTCGGCGCCGACGATGCCTATATCTACACGCGGCTCGGCCACCCCAACCTGACGATGGTCGAAACCCGGCTGGCGGCGCTCGACCAGGCCGAGGCTTCGGCCGTGTTCTGCAGCGGCATGGCGGCAATCACCACGACGCTGCTGGCGTTCCTGCACCCGGGTGACAGCGTGGTGTGCAGCCGGCCCTGCTACGGCGGCACCGACGGCTACCTGACGACCGTGCTGCCCGATTTCGGCGTCACCACCTTCGGCCTGGGCAATGGCTGCGACGAAGCGAGCATTCGCGCCGCGCTCGTCGCGGCGATGGCGGCCGGCCCGCTGCGCCTCATCCACCTCGAATCGCCGGCCAACCCGACCGCCGCGATCGTCGATATCGCCGCGGTCGGCCGCATCGCTGCCGAGCTTTCGCCGGCGCAGGGGTTCCGGCCGGTAATCATGGTCGACAACACCTTCCTCGGGCCCTTGCTGCAATCGCCGCTCACCCAGGGTGCCGACCTCTGCATGACGTCGCTGACCAAATATTGCGGCGGCCACAGCGATCTGATGGCCGGCGGTGTCAGTGGTTCGGCCGAACTGGTGGCGCGGCTCAAGGCGCTGCGCACCCTGTCGGGCAACCATCTCGATCCGTTCAGTGCCTGGCTGCTGCTGCGATCGTTCGAAACATTGGCGCTGCGCACCGACCGCGCCTGCACCAGCGCCCGGCTGGTCGCCGAATTCCTGCGCAGCCACCCCAAGGTGGCGGGTGTCACCTATCTCGGCTTTGTCGACGGCCCGGCGCGTGCCGTGTTCGATCGCCAGTGCCGCGGCACCGGATCGACGTTTTCCTTCCACCTGCATGGCGGCGAGGCCGAGGCGTTCCGCCTGCTCGATGCGCTCAGGCTCCTGCGCCTCGCGGTGAGCCTGGGCGGTTCGGAAACACTGATCTGCAACCCGGCGACGACGACCCATTACCAGACCCCGCGCGAACGCCGCGAGGCAGGCGGCATCTTCGCCGGCACGCTGCGCGTCTCGGTCGGCCTCGAAGCCCCGGCCGATCTGATCGCCGATCTCGGCCAGGCGCTCGAAGCCGCATGACGACGCGCGATGCCTTTGCGCTGGATGGCAAGCTGCTGCCGCCCGAGGCGCGATACCAGCGTGTCGTCGTCGGCGCCGGGCCCGCGGGTATCGCGGCCGCCATCGCGGCGGCCCGCGCCGGCCAATCGGTGCTGCTGGTCGACGAAAATCCCGTCGCGCCCGATCTGATGCGCAGCGACGTGCCGCTGTTCTACGGCATGCGGATGACCGGCGCGGTCGAAACCCCGGATCGCATGATCGAGACGCTGCTCGCCACCTGCCCGGCGCTGGAAACGGCTTTCGAGCTCGGGGTCGAAGTGCTGCTCGGCACCTCGGCCTGGGGGCTTTATGTGCCGCAACCCGGCCTTGCTACCCTGCCTTCGGCAACATCCGATCCTGCGGCGCCGCCCGCGGCGATGCTCGGCCTGGCCGATGCGACACGGTCGTGGCTGGTCGGTTTCGATCATCTCGTCGTCGCTGCAGGCGCGCGGGATTTCGTCTTCGGTTTCGATGGCTGGGACCAGCCCGGCGTCATGGGCGCGCTGGCGCTCGAAATGCTGCTCGATCGCTATGCCGCCTTTGCCGGGCGGCGGATCGTCATCCTCGGGTCGGGCGATCTCGCCTTGCGCACCGCGCTGAACGCACGGCATCACGGCATCGAGGTCGCGATGCTGGTCGAGGTTCTCCCCGCCGCACAGGGCGATGCCGCGCTCGTGGCGCAGGTCGTGGCGGCGGGCATGGCGATCCATACCGACAGCGTGATCCTGCGCGCCGAAGGCGGCGCTGACGGCGTCGAGCGCGTCGTGCTCGCCACCGCTGCCGGCGAAATGACGATCGCGTGCGACACGGTCTGCCTCGCCGTCGGCGCGGTGCCGGCGATCGAACTGCTCGCCG
>JBILPK010000341.1:0-2609 GCA_044373875.1 Polymorphobacter sp. | reverse complement strand
CGGCGCAGCAGCCAGGCCTCGACCACCATGGTCAGCAGGAACACCGGAAAGGCGAAGATGATCGGGTTCATGGCGGCGTCAACCGGTAATCCAGATCATAGAAATGCTTGCCGGCTTCGATGCGGATAGCAAGCGTGCCGCTGATGCCCGCCAGCGCGCCGCTGCCGCTGTCGGGCACGATCGTCACCCGCAACTCGGGCTTGCCGCGGTCCATCACGCCGATATGCGCCAGCGCAAAGCTGCCGGCCTTGCCATCCAGCGTGCCGGTTACCCGTTCGATCATCACATAGGCCGCCGATCCCGCCACCGTGCCGGCGCCGGTCAGCATGTCGCCCTGCGATTTTGCGGTCAGCGGCCCGGCGAAAGTCTTGGCCACCGTCATCCGGCCCAGCGTCACACCATCGGCGCTGTCGTTCGCCGCCGGGGTGATGCTCACCTCGAACGTGCCGGTCGCATGCTGCATGATCGGTTCCCCAAACGCCGGCGCCGCCAGCAATAGCAGCAGCGCGGACAAAATGTTTCGCATCTGTTCGCTCCCCCCGACCCTTCTACTTCGCATAGTGCCATCGTCAACGGCTTCATGTTAGCCTCTGCGCATCTTGGGGTTGGAGACAGACATGCACGATATGGTCATTCGCAGCGGCACCATCGTCGATGGCACGGGCACCGCGCCCTTCATCGGCGATATCGCCATCGATGCCGGGCGCATCACCGCCGTCGGTACAGTGACGGCAAAAGGCCGCGAGGAGATCGACGCGACCGGGCTGCATGTCACCCCCGGCTTTGTCGACATCCACACCCATTATGACGGCCAGGCGACGTGGGATTCCGAAATGGCACCGTCGTCGTGGCATGGCGTCACCACCGTCGTCATGGGCAATTGCGGCGTCGGCTTTGCCCCGGCCAAGCCCGACAAGCATGACTGGCTGATCGGCCTGATGGAGGGTGTCGAGGACATCCCTGGCACCGCGCTCGCCGAAGGCATGACCTGGGATTGGGAGACGTTTCCCGAGTATATGGACGCGCTGGCGAAGCGCCCGCGCACCATCGATGTCGCGACGCACGTGCCGCACGGCGCCGTGCGCGCCTATGTGATGGGTGAACGCGGCGCCCGCAACGAAGCGCCGACTGAACACGAGATCGCCCAGATGAGCGCCATCGTCGAGGAAGGGCTGAAGTCCGGCGCGCTGGGCTTTTCCACCTCGCGCACCGTCCTCCACAAATCGATCGATGGCGAGCTGGTACCGGGCACCACGGCGACCAAGGAAGAACTGATCGGCATCGGCCGCGCCGTTGGCCGCGCCGGGCATGGCGTCTTCGAAATGGCGTCGGACCTGCGCCGCGAATGGGATGAATTCGGCTGGATGGGCGCGCTGTCGAAGGAAACCGGGATGCCGGTCACCTTTGCCATGCTGCAATCAATCGCCAAGGAACTGCCCTGGGAAGAGCAGATGTCCGAAACCGCCAAATGGAATGCCGATGGCGCCAATATCGTCGCCCAGATCGCGCTGCGCGGCAACGGCATATTGATGGCGTGGCGCGGCACCGTGCATCCGTTCAAGTTCAAGCCAAGCTGGGCCGCGATCGACGCCGCGCCCTGGGCCGAGCAATGGGCGTGCATCAGCGACCCGGCATGGAAGGCGAAACTCCTCGCCGAGCCCAATGTCATCCCCGAATCGGACATCGCCGGGCTGCTCCAGGTCGTCACCCAGGGCTTTGCCATGCACTATGAAATGGGCGCTGATTTCGACTATGAACCGACGCCGGCCGACAGCATCGCCGCGCGCGCCGCCGCCGCCGGGGTCAGCCCGGCGGAATATACCTATGACCTGCTGTCGGCCGAGGGCGGCACCGGCTTCATCTATTTCCCCATCCTCAACTATGCCGATGGCAATCTCGATTTCGTCGAAGGGCTGCTGCACCGCGACGATGTCGTCATCTCACTGTCGGATGGCGGTGCGCATTGCGGCACGATCTGCGATGCCGCCTCCCCCACCTTCCTGCTCCAGCATTGGGTGCGTGATCGCAAGCGCGGCACGATCAGCATCGAGAACGCCATCAAGCGGCAGTGCAGCGACACGGCGCGCCTTTATGGCATGCACGATCGCGGCGAACTGCGCCCCGGCTTGCTCGCCGATATCAACCTCGTCGACATGCAGGCCTTGAAGCTCGGCGCGCCGTGGATGGCCTTCGACCTTCCCGCGGGTGGCAAGCGGCTGCTGCAAAAGGCTGTGGGCTATCGCCTGACGATCAAGAACGGCGAGGTTACCTTCCGCGACGGCACGATGACCGGCGCCCTGCCCGGCACGCTGGTGCGCGGCCCGCAGGCGCGCCCGGCGGTGGCGCTGGCGGCGGAATGACGCGCGCCGGTTGACAGGGGCGGCCGGTCGGTCTCGACTGGCCGCCGCTGCCACCCGGGGGAAATCGATGAAGCGCCTGTTGCCGTTGCTGTTGCTGGCGGCCTTCTCGACCTCTGTAGTTGCCGAAATTGCGCCGTCCGTTCGCCAGGAAGACCGCGCCCTGCCCGGCCTTGGCGCGCCCGGCAGCATCGTCATCGACCAATGGGGCATCCCGCATATCCGCGCCGCCAGCCCCCGCGATGCCTTTTT
>JBILPK010000042.1:0-22260 GCA_044373875.1 Polymorphobacter sp. | reverse complement strand
GCCGAAGCAAAGGCGGGAACATCCATCGTGATCACCCCCGCGCTGCCAGCAACGCAGGACCGGCCTGCAACTGTGCCGCCAGCAATTGTTCGGCCGTGTCGACGGCCGCTGCGGCATCGACAGCGGTTGCATCGGCACCGACCCGCGCCGCCAGCCCCGGATCGGCCACGAACACCCGGCCACCGACCATGACGATGATCTCGGGATTGCGCGACGCGCGGCGGAGGCCGGCAATGGTCGCGGGCAGCGTGTCCAGGTGGCGCTCCACGCTGACGGTCAGGCCGATGACATCATACCCCCGCGCCGCGACCAGCGCTTCGAGTTCGGCGACATCGGCGGCCGGCGCATTCCACGTCTGCCACCCGGCGCGGCGAAAGAATTCCTCGACCAGGGCCGCGCCGAAACCATGTTGTTCGCCCGGCGCCGGCGCGAACAACGCGCGTCTGGCGCTGGCGGCCAAGGGGGCCGACCACGGGGCGAACGCCGACAGCGTCTGCAGGACTTCCTGCAATCGCCACAACCCCATGGTGACGTCGTAGAAATCGCAGGCGTCGCTCTCCCACCAGACACCGAGACGCCGCGCGGCGGGGGCCAGCAGATCGAGATAGATGGTTTCCACCGGAACGCCGCCCGCCAGCAGGACATCGACGCGATCGAGCAGACCGCGCAACTCGTCGGTCAATGCGGCGGCGGCGAATTGATCGGCAGCGCCTGCCGGAATGTCGGCGCGGGCAGGCACCGGGTCGGACATATTGTCGCTGCGCGGCGCGCGCAGTCGTGGCAGGATTTCCGATTCGATGATCCGCGCCAGCGCTTGCGGGCTGTCCGCGGCCGGCGCGCGAACGGCGGTTCGCCACGCCCGGTCCCAGCCCCGGCTGGCAGCGATCCGTGCATCGCTGACGATGTCGAAAAGGCCCGTCACGCCGTCAGCCGCCGGACGATGCCGGGCAGCGGCCGCGTGCCTGCGGTGCCGGGCACCGGCCAAATGCCCGCATCGGAACGAATTTGCGCCGTGTCATTGCCAACGTACTGCCCTCCTTGCCCGAGAGTCCGCGTGTGCGGTGCAACATGATAACCAGAGTATCATTGGCGTAAAGTCAGGTTGACACAAGGGGGCTCGGTGGTAGGTTTCAGGGCTTGGGGAGACACCGGGTGAATTCGCGTTCAGGCGCTACCGACAAGGCCTTGGCAACACGGCCACTTTACACGCCCGAAGAACGGGTTAGGCGCGATGCATCGCCCTGGACGCTGGTGCAGGGCATCCTTGCCCCCGTGCAGTTCCTCATCTTCGGAATCAGCCTCTATCTCGTGCTCAATTACTTGCGCGCCGGCGAATATCACGATGCCGCCATCTGGTCAGTCGTGGTCAAGACCTTCGCGCTTTACACGATCATGGTGACCGGCGCGATCTGGGAGAAGGTTGTCTTTGGCAAATATCTGTTTGCCAACAGTTTTTTCTGGGAAGACGTGTTCTCGATGCTCGTCATCGCGCTGCACACCGCGTATCTCGTGGCGCTGTTCACCGGCAGCCTTGCCGACCGCGAACTCATGCTGCTCGCACTCGCCGCCTATTTTACCTACGTCATCAACGCCGGCCAGTTCATCTGGAAGCTGCGCATGGCGCGGCTCGAGGCGCCGGCCAAGCCGGCAGCTGACAACAACCAGGCAGCCACCGCATGACCGTTGCCACCGCGCCCCGCCCCATCGACGCGCTGCCGATCCTGCGCGAACGCGGTCAACGCGAAGTCTTCTGCGGGCTGACCGGCATCATCTGGCTGCACAGGAAGGTGCAGGACGCCTTTTTCCTCGTCGTCGGCAGCCGCACCTGCGCCCATCTGCTGCAATCGGCGGCGGGCGTGATGATCTTTGCCGAGCCGCGCTTCGGCACCGCGATCATCGAGGAACGCGATCTCGCTGGCCTCGCCGACGCCAATGAGGAACTCGACAAGGTCGTCCGCCAGCTGCTGGCGCGCCGGCCCGAAATCAAACTGCTGTTCCTTGTCGGCAGCTGCCCCAGCGAAGTCATCAAGCTCGATCTTGGCCGCGCCGCGCAACGGCTCAACGGCAGCTATCCGGGGGTCAAGATCCTCAACTATTCGGGCAGCGGCATCGAAACCACCTTCACGCAAGGGGAGGACGCCTGCCTCGCCGCGCTGGTCCCCGAAATGCACGAGGAGCCCGCTGAACAGCTGCTCGTCGTCGGCTCGCTACCCGATGTGGTGGAAGACCAGTTCCGCCGCCTGTTCGCCGAATTGGGGATCGCCCGTGTCGAAACCCTGCCGCCACGCCGCGCCAAGGACCTGCCGGGTGTCGGCCCCAACACGCGCTTCCTACTGGCGCAGCCGTTCCTTGGCGACACGGCGCGGGCGCTCGAAACCCGCGGCGCGGTGCATCTGCCCGCCATGTTCCCGTTCGGCGCCGAAGGCACCACCGCCTGGCTGCATGCCGCGGCGCAGGCGTTCGGCATCGACGAAATGCATTTCCGCACCGTCGTCGCCCCGGGACGCGAGCGTGCCAAGCGCGCGCTGGCGCACCATGCCGAGCGGCTGGCGGGCAAATCGATCTTCTTCATGCCCGATTCGCAGCTCGAGATTCCGCTAGCGCGCTTCCTGTCCGCCGAACTCGGCATGACGATCGTCGAAGTCGGCACGCCCTATCTGCACCGCAGCCACCTCGCCGACGATATCGCGGCGCTACCGGCGGGCACGCAGATTTCCGAAGGCCAGGATGTCGACAAGCAGCTTGATCGCGTCCGCGCCGCCCGCCCCGACCTGACCGTGTGCGGCCTTGGCCTCGCCAACCCGCTCGAACGCGAGGGCCTGTCGACGAAATGGGCGATCGAGCTGGTATTCTCGCCGGTCCATGGCTTTGAACAGGCCGGAGATCTGGCCGAACTGTTCGCGCGGCCGCTGGTCCGCCGCGACAAGCTGATGGTGTAGCGCGTGCAATTGACCGTCTGGACTTACGAAGGCCCGCCGCATGTCGGCGCGATGCGCGTGGCGACCGGCATGAAGGGGCTGCACTACGTCCTGCACGCGCCGCAGGGCGATACCTATGCCGACCTGTTGTTCACCATGATCGAGCGCCGCGGCGAGCGCCCGCCGGTCACCTACACCACCTTCCAGGCGCGCGATCTCGGAACCGATACCGCCGAATTGTTCCAGGCGTCGGCGCGCGATGCCTATGAACGCTTCAAGCCGCAGGCGATGATCGTTGGCGCGTCTTGCACCGCCGAGCTGATCCAGGACGATCCCGCCGGCCTGGCGCTGACCATGGGGCTGCCCTGCCCGATCATCGCGCTCGACCTGCCGAGCTACAGCCACAAGGAAAACTGGGGCGCCGCCGAGACATTTTATCAGATCGTGCGGCAGCTCGCCGACAAGAGCCGGGTTGCCGCGCCGCGTGAAGGGCGGCGCCTGCGCGCTAATCTGCTTGGCCCGACCGCGCTCGGTTTCCGCCATCGCGATGATATCGTCGAAGTGCGGCGGCTGCTCTCCGATCTCGGCATCGATGTCCATGTCTGCGCGCCGATGGGGTCGACGCCTGCCGATATCGCCGGGATTGGCGAGGCCGATTTCAACATCGTGCTCTATCCCGAGATCGCTCATGAAGCGGCGCGCTGGCTCGAAAAGAGTTTTGGCCAGAAATATACGAAAACCGTGCCGATCGGCGTCAATGCCACCCGCGAGTTCATCGCCGAAGTCTGCGGCATTGCCGGCATCGCCGCGCCGGCCGACCCGGATGCCGGCCGCATGCCATGGTGGTCGCGCTCGGTGGATTCGACGTACCTCACCGGCAAGCGCGTCTTCATCTTCGGCGATGCCACCCATGCCGTGGCGGCGGCACGCATCGCCAGCGAAGAACTGGGTTTCCAGGTCGTCGGGCTCGGCTGCTACAACCGCGAATTCGCCCGCGACATCCGCACCGCGGCGGCGAAATATGGCGTCGAACCGCTGATCACCGATGATTATCTGGTGGTCGAGGACGCCATTGCCGCCGCCAATTGCGAACTGGTGCTCGGCACCCAGATGGAGCGCCATATCGCCAAGCGGCTGCGGCTGCCCTGTGCGGTGATTTCGGCGCCCGTCCATGTCCAGGATTTCCCGGCGCGCCACAGTCCGCAGATGGGCTTCGAAGGCGCCAATGTCATTTTCGACACCTGGGTCCACCCGCTGGTGATGGGGCTGGAGGAACATCTGCTGACGATGTTCCGCGACGATTTCGAATTTTCCGATGCCAATGGCCCCAGCCATCTCGGGCCCGGCGCGGCTCCGCAGGCGGCACCGGCCGCGGAAACCGCAGGCGCCGACCATGTTCCGATCGCGGCGGCCACGCAGGACCATGCATCTTCCACCCCCGATCCCTCCCCGGTCGGGAGCAGCGAATCCGCCGGCTGGTCCGCGGACGCCACGCGTGAGCTGATGAAGATACCCTTCTTCGTCAGAAACAAGGCAAAACGGAATACCGAGCGCTATGCCGCCGAAAAGGGCGTGACGGCGATCGGTGTCGAAACGCTTTATGAAGCCAAGGCCCATTATGCGCGCTGAAACGCCTGTCGCCAAAGGGATCGGTCCTTCGATCCGCGTGGTCATCATCACGCTCGACAACCATCTGTCGGGGGCCATCGAACGGGCGCGAGCGCGTTTCGAACGCGAACAGCCGGGGATCTCGATCGGTTTTCACGCCGCCGCCGATTGGGAATGCCAGCACAAGCTGGACGCCGCGCGCGACGACATCGCAAGGGGTGACATCATCCTGACGTCGATGATCTTCCTCGAAGACCAGATCCGCGCCATCAAGCCGGCACTGGAAGCCCGGCGCGAACAATGCGACGCGATGGTCAACCTCATGTCGGCGTCGGAAATCGTCAAGCTGACGCGCATGGGCGATTATCGCATGGACGCGCCGCCCAAGGGCCCGCTCGGCTGGCTGAAGAAACTGCGCGGATCATCGAAGGAAGGCGCCCCGAACAGCGGCGCTGCCCAGATGGCGGTGCTCCGCCGCCTGCCCAAGCTGCTGAAGTTCGTGCCCGGCACCGCGCAGGACGTGCGTGCCTATTTCCTGACGCTGCAATATTGGCTCGCCGGCTCCGACGACAATGCCTTTTCGATGGTGCGCGCGCTCGTCGATCGCTACGCCGCCGGGCCGCGTGCGGCGCTGCGCAGCGGTGCCAGGGCCGAAGCGCCGCACGAATATCCCGACGTCGGCGTCTATCACCCCGACATGCCCGGCCGCATCAGCCCGCGCCTGTCCGACCTGCCGACGAAGCGCACGTCGGGCGGCACCGTCGGCCTGTTGCTGCTGCGTTCCTACGTGCTCGGCAAGGATTCCAATCATTATGACGGCGTCATTCGCGCCATGGAAGCGCGCGGGCTGAACGTCATCCCGGCCTTTGCCGGCGGCCTCGACGCGCGGCCGGTGCTCGACGAATTGTTCATGAAGGATGGCACGGCGACCGTCGATGCCGTCGTCAACCTGACAGGTTTCAGCCTCGTCGGTGGCCCGGCGTATAACGACGCCAGGGCCGCCGAATCCGCGCTGGCCACGCTCGATCGTCCGTACATCGCCGCGCATCCGGTCGAATTCCAGACGCTGCAGGCCTGGGGCGCCAACAAGCAGGGGCTGCTGCCGCTCGAATCGACGATCATGATCGCCATTCCCGAGCTTGATGGCGGCACCACGCCGATGGTTTTCGGCGGGCGGTCGGACGGCAGCGACGCGCCGTGCACCGGCTGTTCGCGCCGCTGCACCTGGCCGGTCGGCGGCGCCGTGCGCGCCATGCAAAGCTGCCCGGAACGCGCCGAGGCACTGGCGGCGCGCATGGAGAAGATCGTCGCGCTGCGCCGTTCGCAGGAAGCCGAACGCCGCATCGGCATCGTGCTGTTCAATTTCCCGCCGGGGGGCGGCGCTGCCGGCACGGCGCAGTTCCTCGCGGTGTTCGAATCGCTCCACGCCACGCTCACGCGGCTGAAATCCGAAGGCTATGATGTCGAGGTGCCTGCGACCGCCGACGATGTGCGCACCCGCATCCTCGGTGGCAACGCCGGGCGTTATGGCACCGAAGCCAATGTCCATGCCCATGTATCGGCCGAAAGCATCGTCGCCAGCGAGCCTTATCTGGCCGAAATCGAGGCCGAATGGGGCCCGGCGCCGGGCAAGTTGCAGGCCGATGGCCAGTCGGTCTTCATTCTCGGCGCGCAATTCGGCAACGTCTTCATCGGCATCCAGCCGGCGCTCGGCTATGAAGGCGATCCGATGCGGCTGCTGTTCGAAGGGCGCTTTGCCCCGACGCATGCCTTCATGGCCTTTTACCGCTGGCTGCGGAACGACTTCAAGGCGCACGCCGTGCTGCATTTCGGCACCCATGGCAGCCTCGAATTCATGCCCGGCAAGCAGACCGGGCTGACCGAAAGCTGCTGGCCCGAACGCTTGATCGGCGATCTGCCCAACATCTATCTCTATGCCGCCAACAACCCGTCGGAAGGCGTGCTCGCCAAGCGGCGGTCGGCGGCGACCCTGGTTTCCTATCTCACCCCGGCGCTGACCAATTCGGGCGTCTACAAGGGGCTGGCAGACCTCAAGGCGACCGTGGAGCGCTGGCGCAGTGCCGAGCCGGGCAGCGACGAACTCGCGCCGCTCGCCGAAGTCATCACGGAACAGGCGACGGCGCTCGATCTTGATGGCAGCGACATTCCGGCGCTGACGGCCAAGATCTATGAAATCGAACGCGAACTGATCCCGCAGGGACTGCATGTCGCCGGCCAGGCCGCGACCGTTGCGGAACGCATCGACATGCTCGCCGCTGTCGCCGCGACGCGCGAAGAACTGCTGTCGCGCGACACCATCGAAGCCATTGTCGCCGGCACGGCGCGCATCGACACGCCGTTGCTCAAGGAACTGGCGGCGCTCAACGCCGCGCTGGCGACCAATCATGAAATGGATGGGCTCGTCCATGCACTGGCCGGCCATTATGTCCGGCCGGTTTCGGGTGGCGACATCCTGCGCGCCCCCGAAATCCTGCCGACCGGGCGCAACATCCACGGCTTCGATCCGTTCCGCCTGCCAAGCGCCTATGCCGTCAAGGATGGCGCCGCCCAGGCCGCGCGGATCGTCGAGCGCAGCGTCGCCGATTCGGGGCATATTCCCGAAACTGTCGCCATGGTTCTTTGGGGCACCGACAATCTGAAGAGCGAAGGCGCGCAACTGGCGCAGGCGCTGGCGCTGATGGGCGCCAAGCCGCGTTTCGACAGCTACAACCGCCTGTCGGGCGCCGAGCTCATCCCGCTGTCGGAACTGAATCGCCCGCGCATCGATGTCGTCGTCACGCTGTCGGGGGTGTTCCGCGACCTGCTGCCGCTGCAGACGCGCATGCTCGCCGAAGCGGCGTTGCTCGCCTCGCAGGCCGATGAGCCCGAAGAGCTCAACTTCGTGCGCAAGCACAGCCTGGCGCACGCCGCCGAACATGGCTGCGATATCGAAACCGCGGCGCTGCGGGTCTATTCCAATGCCGAAGGGGCCTATGGCGCCAACGTCAACCTGCTGATCGATTCGTCGGGCTGGACTGACCCCGATGAACTCGCCGACTGTTTCGAACGCCAGAAGGGCTTTGCCTATGGCGTCAAGGGTGAACCAGTGCGGCAACCCGGGCTGCTCGCGTCGGCGCTGAAGACCGTCGATTGCGCCTATCAGAACCTCGAAAGCGTCGAACTCGGCATCACCACCATCGATCAATATGTCGATACGCTGGGCGGCATCAGCCGCGCCATCACCCGCGCCAAGGGTGGCGAATCGGCGCCGGTCTATATCGGCGACCAGACGCAGGGCTCGGGCAAGGTGCGCAGCTTGCAGGAACAGGTGGCGCTCGAAACCCGCACCCGCATCCTCAACCCGGTGTGGCAGGAAGGCCTGCTCCGCCACGGCTATGAAGGCGTGCGCCAGATCGAAGCTGCGGTAACGACGACGATGGGCTGGTCGGCGACGACCGGCGAAGTCGACCCTTGGGTATACCAGCGCATCACCGAGGCCTATGTGCTCGACGAGGAAATGCGCAAGCGCATCGCCGAAATGAACCCGCGCGCCGCCGCCAAGGTCGCCAACCGCTTGATCGAGGCCAGCGAACGCAATTACTGGTCACCCGATGCTGCCACGCTGGCAGCACTTTACGCCGCCACCGACGCCATCGAGGACGCGCTGGAAGGCGTTTCCCTGCAAGCCGCTTGAGGAAAATAGATATGGGCCTTCTCGATCTCGATCGCACCATCGCTCCCCCCGATGGCGAGGGCAGCCTGCAGGTGCAGCTCGATCCCAATTTGCGCATCGGCAATGCCAAGGTGTTCGCGGTCTATGGCAAGGGCGGCATCGGCAAGTCGACGACCTCGTCGAACCTGTCGGCGGCCTTCTCGCTGCTCGGCAAGCGCGTGCTGCAGATCGGCTGCGACCCCAAGCATGACAGCACCTTCACGCTGACCAAGAAGCTGATGCCGACGGTCATCGACGTGCTCGAAACGGTCGAGTTCCACCACGAGGAACTGCGCCCCGAAGACTATATGTTCGAAGGCTATAACGGCGTCATGTGCGTCGAAGCCGGTGGCCCGCCGGCCGGCACCGGCTGCGGCGGCTATGTCGTCGGCCAGACGGTCAAGCTGTTGAAGCAGCATCATCTGCTCGAAGAAACCGATGTCGTGATCTTCGACGTGCTCGGCGACGTCGTCTGCGGCGGGTTCGCGGCGCCCTTGCAGCACGCCGACCGCGCGCTGGTCGTTGCCGCCAATGATTTCGACAGCATCTTCGCGATGAATCGCATCGTCGCCGCGATCAAGGCCAAGTCGAAAAATTACGAAGTGCGTATGGCCGGCGTCATCGCCAACCGTTCGGCCGCTACCGACGAGATCGACCGTTTCTGTGGCGCCACCGGCCTGAAGACGCTGGCGCATTTCCCCGATCTCGACGCCATTCGCCGCAGCCGGCTGAAGAAGTGCACGATCTTCGAAATGGATTCGACCCCCGAAATCGAAGCCGTGTGCAACGAATACAAGCGCCTCGCGGCAACGCTATGGGCCGGCACCCCGGCGCTCGAAGCCAATCCGATGAAGGACCGCGACATTTTCGAGTTTCTCGGCTTCGAATGACCAACCGCAATGCCACGACCGTGATCTCGGGCTGGGACGCCAAGCGGCGCCGGCTGGAGGATTATTTCGATCGCACCGCGCTCGATGCCTGGACGGCGCTGACCAGCGACGCCCCGGTATCGAAGATCCGCGCCACGGTCCGCGCCGGGCGCGAGGACATGCGCAGCATGCTGCTGTCGTGGCTGCCGCAGGACCTCACCGGCCGGCGCGTGCTCGATGCCGGATGCGGCACCGGGGCGCTGGCCTTCGAAGCCGCGCGGCGCGGCGCCGATGTCGTCGGCATCGACGTGTCGCCACAACTGATCGCCATCGCCGATGAACGCACCCCCGACGATGTGCGCGGCCGGCTGCGTTTCCTCGCCGGGGACATGCTCGACCCGGCCCTCGGCCGCTTCGACCATATCGTCTCGATGGACGTGCTCATCCATTACGAGGCCGACCAGATCGCCACCGCCGCCGCCGGCCTCGCCGAACGCGCCTCGCAAAGCCTGGTCTTCACCTTCGCGCCGGGCACGCCGTTGTTGCGCACCGCGCGTGCCATCGGGCAGTTCTTTCCCAAATCGGACCGGTCGCCGACCATCATCCCTGTCGGCCATGATTATCTGCGCGCCCGCATGAGCCGCAGCCTGCCCGGCGCGACGCTGGGGCGCGACCAGCGCGTCAGCCGCGGTTTCTACACCAGCCATGCGCAGGAGGTGCTGACGGCATGAGCCGCGGCACGCGCCTGTGGAAACGCGTCGGCACGCAGTTCCTGCCCTTTGCCGATGCCGCGACCGACGAATTGCCGTTGAAGCGCCTTCTGCGCCTGTCGCTGTTCCAGGTGTCGGTCGGCCTCGCGATGGTACTGCTCAACGCCACGCTCAACCGGGTGATGATCGTCGAATTGAAAATTTCGGCGACCGCCGTGGCGATCCTGGTGGCGCTGCCGCTGCTGTTTGCGCCGCTGCGCGCGCTGATCGGCCACAAATCCGATCATCACCGCTCGTTCCTCGGCTGGAAGCGCGTGCCCTATCTGTGGTTCGGCACGCTGTTGCAGTTCTCGGGCCTCGCAATAATGCCCTTCGCGCTGCTGGTCATGACCGGCGACGGCGTATCGGGGCGCACCTTGCCGGGCGAAATCGGCGGCGCCCTGGCGTTCCTGTTCGTCGGCGCGGGTGTGGCGATGACTCAGACGGCCGGGCTGGCGCTGGCCAATGACCTCGCGCCCGCTGCGGTGCGACCGCGTGTCGTCTCGCTGCTCTATGTCATGCTGCTTGTCGGCATGCTGCTCAGTTCGCTGGTGCTGGGGCGCCTGCTGGTCGATTTCACCCCGACGCAGTTGATCGAGGTGATCCAGGGCACCGCGGTTGTGACGGTCGTTCTCAACGTCATCGCGCTCTGGAAGCAGGAAGTGCGGATCCCGGGTGGCAATCGCGATGCCGAGGCGCCACCGGAATTTCGCGCCACCTGGGCCGATTTCACCGCAGCGCCGCAAACCCGCCGGCTGCTCGTGGCCGTGGGCCTGGGCGGCGCCGGCTTCGGCATGCAGGACATCCTGCTCGAGCCCTATGGCGGCCAGGTACTCGGTTTGTCCGTCGGGTCGACGACCGCGCTAACGGCGTTGTCGTCCTGGGGTACGCTGGTCGGCCTCGCGATCGCGGCAAGCAAGCTGGCGCGCGGTTCCGATCCGGCGCGGCTTGCCGGGCTGGGGGCGTTGTCGGGCATTCTGGCGTTTGCCCTTGTCATTTTTTCGGCGCCGCTGGATTCGATCACGCTGTTCTGCCTCGGCGCGACTGGCATCGGCTTCGGCGCGGGGTTGTTCGCCGTCTGCACGCTCACCGGGGCGATGAGCCTTGCCGATGATTTCCAGTCGGGGCTGGCCCTCGGTGCCTGGGGCGCGGTGCAGGCAACCGCAACCGGGGTCGGCATCCTGGTTGCGGGCGGAATTCGCGATGGCATCGGCGCGCTTGCCACCGCCGGCACGCTGGGCCCCGGCCTTGATGATCCGGCAACGGGCTATTCGATTGTCTGGCATATCGAGATTGTGTTGCTGTTTGCCAGCCTGATAGCGCTGGGACCACTGGCGCGACGGTCATCTGCACCATATCATGGCGCACGCTTCGGCCTGACCGAATTCCCAACCTGAGGGGGAGAGAGACGATGACCAATGTCATTCTGGTAGGAGGGCTCGATGTCGCCGAGCTCGCTTTCTACATGTTCGCCGCCTTTTTCCTGGGCCTCATCTTCTATCTGCGTCGCGAAGATCGTCGCGAAGGCTATCCGCGCGAGGAAGATCTGACGGGCGCTCCCCTGCCCGAAGGCGGCATTTTTGCCCGCGCCACGCCCAAGACCTTCACCATGCCCTTTGGCCGCGGCACGCTGTCGGTTCCCAATGGCGACCGCGACGCCATGCCGGAAAATGTGACGGCCCGGTCGACGCCCGGCACGCCCTTCGAACCGCTCGGCAACCCGCTGACCTCGGGAGTCGGCCCTGCGGCCTATTGCATGCGCGCCGACCGTCCGGATGTCGACATGTTCAACAAGCCGCGGATCGTGCCGATGCGCATCGCCGAACATATCGCCATCGAGGGCCGCGATACCGATCCGCGCGGTTTGCCGATCGCCGGGCTCGACAACGCCATTGCCGGCACGGTGCGGGATGTCTGGGTCGATCGGGCCGAACATGTCATCCGCTACCTTGAAGTCGCATTGACCGATGGCGGTATGGTGCTGGTGCCGATGCCGATGGTGCGCGTCACCGATCGCTATGTCGATTGCGACGCCGTGACCGGCGCCCAGATTGCCGGCGGTCCGCAGCTGGCGTCGACGGAACAGATCACCCTGCTCGAAGAAGAAAAGGTCCAGGCCTATTTCGGCGCTGGCTATTTGTGGGCGACGCCGGAACGGGCGGAACCCAAGCTGTGACCACCGAATACGAGAATGAACCGGTAAAAGGGCTGCCGGGCTTCCTGCCCAAGGATGAAAGCATCCAGTGGCAAGGATCGCCCGATTGGCAATCGATGGCCCGCGGCGTGTTCCATACGCGGCTTGTCGCCGGCTGGTTCGTCATCGTCGCCATGGGCGCCTTTGTTGCCGGTGGCACCGGGCTGCTGGGGGCCGTCATCACCTTGCTTGTTGCTGCCCTAGGGCTCGGCCTGCTCGCCTTCCTCGCCTGGGCGCAGGCGCGCAGCACGGTCTATACCCTGACACAGAAACGACTGGTGATGCGCTTCGGCGTGGCCCTGCCGAAATGCGTCAACCTGCCGCTTGCCCAGATCGTCAGCGCCGATGTGAAGCCGGCCGGCGCCGGGCACAGCGATGTGGCGCTGCGCGTCGCGGGGCGCTTCCCGCTCGGCTGGCTGCAGATGTGGCCGCATGTCCGCCCCTGGAAGATCAATGACCCGCAGCCGATGTTGCGGGCAATCCCGGCCAGTGTCATCCCGCTGTTGTCGGATGCACTGGCCAGGGCTGCTGCGACGCAACTCAGTGTCAGCACGCTTGCCCCCGCCAGCGCACAAGGCCCGATCGAGGTCGCGGCATGAGCGATTTTCGGCATGAACGCTTTCCGGTCGGCGCGCTTTATGGTGCCGCCGGCGTGATCGGCATCACCATGATGCTGGTCTTCGGGATGCGTTTCGGCCTTGTCGAGCGACCCGTAACCGCGCCGCAACAGCGGGTTGCCACCAAGGTCAAGGTCATTGCCGAACGCCAGTTCCGCTTTGCCGACCGTGCCGATGGCGCGCTGCTGGTTACCGACGCAACGACCGGCCAGGTCGCCATGATCCTCGAGCCCGGCTCGAACAGCGGCTTCATCCGCGGCACGATGCGCGGCATCCTGCGCGAACGCATGCTGCACGAGGTCGATCGCAACGGCCCCGTCAGGGTCACGCAATGGGCTGACGGCGCCCTCACCCTGACCGACCCGAGCACCGGCCGCGTGCTCGAACTCGGCAGCTTCGGCGCTACCAACCGCGCTGCCTATGCCGTGCTGCTGACGACGCCCGCCGATCGCACGATCACCATTCCTGCTGTGCCGGGGGGCGCCGCGTGAAGCGCCTCTTCACCCGCGAAATCCTGGAAACCGGCTGCACGATCGCTGTCGAACACAGCGCCGACCACCTGCACGCCCATGTCGAGCTCGATGGCGACATCAAGCTGGGCCCCGGTGACCAGGTGCGGGTACATGGCGACCCTGTGCGGCTGCCTTATGGCACCGCGATCGAGTTGCGACGGCGCGTCACGGTATCGCGCGCCGGACTTTTGGCGCAATGGTGGATCAAGCTGCGCGCCAGTCTTGAACTGACCGAATTGTACGAAATCACTTTCAGCTCGGAGAAGCCGCGATGACCGCGCCAGGCCTGGTTGCCGAAAACGAGACCGTATCCCTGTCGCGCGCCGAGGGGGACACGCATCGCGACGTGTCCATCACCCGCGATGTCACCCAGGCGATGGCCAATGAAGACACGGTGCTGAGCCCACGCTTCTACACCACCGATTTCGATGCGATGGACAAGATCGATGTTGGCCCGGTGCGCGCCGAATGGGATGCGCTGATCGCCGAAATGACCGCCGATCCCAACAAGCGCCATTTCAAGCGCACGCCGGAATTCGATGGTGTCATCGAAGGCCTGCCGCCGGCACTGCGGCTGGAATTCACCGATTTCCTGGTGTCGTCGATGACCTCGGAATTTTCGGGCTGCATTCTTTATGCCGAGATCGCCAAGCGGGTGAGCAACCCCGACGCCAAGGCGCTGTTCAAGCTGATGGCGCGCGATGAATCCCGCCATGCCGGTTTCATCAATGACAGTTTGAAGGATGCCGGCATCGGCATCGATCTCAGCTTCCTGACCAAGACCAAGAAATACACCTATTTCCGGCCGAAGTTCATCTATTACGCCACCTATCTGTCGGAAAAGATCGGCTACGCGCGTTACATCACGATCTTCCGTCATCTCGAGCGCCACCCGGAAATGCGGTTCCACCCGATTTTCAAATGGTTCCAGGAATGGTGCAACGATGAATTCCGCCACGGCGAGGCTTTTGCGCTGCTGATGCGCGCCGACCCCAAGCTGCTCAGCGGCTACAACAAGCTGTGGATCCGCTTCTTCCTCGTCGCCGTCTACACCACCATGTATGTGCGCGATCACAACCGCCCGGCACTGTACGAAGCCTTTGGCATTGACCCGACCGAATATGGTTTCAAGGTGTTCAACATCACCACCGAAATCACCGGCCAGGTCTTCCCGTTGAAGCTCGATACCGATGCGCCAAAATTCCGCGCGCTGCTTGAAACCATGCGCGGCATCTCGGCCGGCATTGATGCAGCGCGTGCCCAAGGCGGCATCATCGGCGGCATCAAGCGGCTCGGCTTGACAGTAGCGGCGGCGGCGACGTTCGTCCGCCTTTACACGCAGCCGGTGCAATCGACCGCCCTGCCCGCCAACGTCCGCCTGCAGCCCGCCTGGTAAGGCCATCGTGTCGGCGCTTGCCTTGCCCCTGCTGTTCGCGACCGTGCTGTGGTTCGTTGCCACCGGCTTTGTACTGTGGCTCGACCGCCTGCCGAGCCGCACCTGGCCGGCGAGCATCGTCGGTGCCACGGTGGCGAGCGGATTTGCCATGGGCGGCATCATCACCAGCGCGCCGATGGCCGGCAGCGCCGCCGCCTATGCCGCCTTCGCCTGCGCACTCGTGCTGTGGGGCTGGCACGAGTTGAGCTTCCTGATGGGCTTTGTCACCGGACCAAATCGCGCCCCCTGCCCGCCCGATGCCACCGGCTGGCGGCGCTTTCGCCTCGCGGCGGCAACGCTCATCCATCATGAAGTCGCGATGTTCCTAACCGTTCTGGTCATCGCCGGCGCCACCTGGGGCCAGCCGAACCAGACGGCAACGCTCACTTTCACGCTGCTCTTCGTCATGCGACTGTCAGCCAAGTTCAACATCTTTGCCGGCGTGCCGCATCTGTCGACCGAGATGATGCCCGATCACATGCGCTACCTCGCCAGCTATTTCCGCATCCGGCCGCCGCGGCTGTTTTTCCTCGCCAGCGTCCTCGGCATTGCGACAATGGCAGGGTGGTTGGGCAATGCCGCCTTGCAAGCGCGTGACGGACTAGCCACTTGTTACGCGCTGGCCTTTGCGCTGGTCGTGCTGGCCTTCATCGAACATGGCTTTCTGGTCGTGCCGTGGCAGGATACCAGCCTGTTTCGCTGGGCACTGCGTGATGCCCAACGCCGGGTCCGTCCGGTGACGTCCGATACAAACGGTGGATGACCAGTAACGAACAGAAAAGGAAATACGCTTGCAGCCCTCGAAACCACAGGGCAATAAGCGTTGGGGAGACTCAGATGGATTATGAAGCCCATTTCCAGGCTGCACTTGATGGCCTGAAAGAACGCGGCAATTATCGTGTGTTCGCCGAATTGCAGCGTCGCAAGGGGCAATATCCGCGCGCGACCCGCCACCTTGATAACGGCGAACAACAGGAAGTCACCGTCTGGTGCTCCAATGATTATCTCGGCATGGGGCAGCATCCGGCCGTGATTGAAGCCATGCACGAGGAGCTCGACCGTTCGGGCGCCGGCGCCGGCGGCACGCGCAACATTTCGGGCACCATGCACGCGCATCGCCAGCTCGAGATCGAACTCGCCGACCTGCACGGCAAGGAAGATGCGCTGCTGTTCACCTCGGGCTATGTCTCGAACTGGGCGGCGCTCGGCACGCTGGCGGCCAAGCTGCCCAATTGCGTCGTGCTGTCGGACGCACTCAACCATGCCTCGATGATCGAAGGCATCCGCCACAGCCGCGCCGAATGCCTGAAATTCAAGCATAATGATGTCGAGGATCTCGATCGCCTGCTCGCCGGCATCGAGCCGGGCCGGCCCAAGCTGGTCGCCTTCGAATCGGTCTATTCGATGGATGGCGACATCGCCCCCATCAAGGAAATCATCGAAGTCTGCGAAAAGCATGGCGCGATGACCTACATCGACGAAGTCCATGCCGTCGGCATGTATGGCCCGCGCGGCGGCGGCGTTGCCGAACGCGAAGGCCTGATGGACCGGTTGACCGTCATCGAGGGTACGCTGGGCAAGGCCTTCGGCGTGGTCGGCGGCTATATCGCCGGCTCCAAGGCGATGTGCGATTTCGTGCGCAGCTTTGCCTCGGGCTTCATCTTCACCACGGCGCTGCCGCCGGCGATCGCTGCCGGCGCGCTGGCCAGTGTTCGCCACCTCAAGGAATCGCCGTTCGAGCGCAAGCGCCAGCAGGAGCGCGTTGCCCGCGTTCGCGCCGCGCTGCGGGCCACCGGCATCCCGCAGATCGAAAACCCCAGCCACATCATCCCGGTCATGGTCGGCGACGCCAAAAAGGCCAAGATGATCAGCGACTGGCTGATGGAAAACCATGGCATCTACGTCCAGCCGATCAATTACCCGACCGTGCCGGTGGGCACCGAACGCCTGCGCATCACGCCCGGCCCGGTGCATTCGGACGATGATATCGACCGGCTGGTCAAGGCGCTGAGCGACATCTGGGGCCAGTGCGCGCTCCACCGCGTCGAAGCCGCCGCATAAGCGCTTCTACAGTATCAAAAAGGCGTCCTTCCAAACTGGACGGGCGCCTTTTTTACGTCCAGCAATCGGGTGCAGGGCCACCGGCCCTGCCCGCTGGAGGCTCTTAAAACAACAACGGGCGGACCTTTTGGCCCGCCCGCATCACGCAACGATAACGGCAGTCTTTACGGCAGCACGACCGCATCGACGACATGGATGACGCCGTTCGACTGATAGACGTCGCCAATGGTGACATGCGACATGCCGCCCTTGGCATCGGTGAGCATCAGGGTCTTGCCCATCATCGACGCGGTCAGCTTGCCACCCTGGACGGTGGTCAGCACGGCCTTGCCGCCACCGGCCTTGATCGCGGCGGCGATTGCCTTGGCATCCATGGCGCCGGCGACGACATGATAGGTCAGCACCGCGGACAGCGTGCCCTTGTTCTCGGGCTTGAGCAGGGTGTCGACGGTGCCGGCCGGCAGCTTGGCGAAGGCGGCGTTGGTCGGCGCGAACACCGTGAAGGGCCCGGCGCTCTTCAGCGTGTCGACAAGGCCGGCGGCCTTGACGGCAGCGACGAGCGTGGTGTGATCCTTGGAATTGACGGCGTTGTCGATGATGTCCTTGGTCGGATACATCGGCGCGCCGCCGACGCTGACGGTCTTCGACGTCGACATCTTGGCAGCGACCGGCGCGGCAACGAGGCCGGCCGAAGCCACGGCAAACAGGGCAGCCGCAAGGGCGGTACGGGTCTTGATCATGATCTGGCTCCTGGGGGTTTGGAGTTGAGGTCCCTGATGGGGACAAGGCCAGTTACGCATGTGATATGACGAACGTTGCAGCGCGGTGAAAATGCCGCAGCCGCTGGTCGTCACGTCATCAGACCGCCCGAAGCGTCCCTGTGGCCACCACTGGTCCGGTCGGCTGGCCTGTCGGCGAGCCGCCATAGGGTTCGATCGAAATCGCCAGCGTGGCGCCCGATTCAAGGCCCTTGAGCTGCGCCGAGGTGATGACGTGCTTGTTGGGGTCCTTGATATCGATGACCCCCAGCGAGCGCGGCGGGTTCTTGCCCTCGATTACCCAAAGCTCGGCCGATTTGCCTTCGTCCTGGCGCTGGGTAGCGGGCGTGAGCACGACAGCGCCGCGCAAGGGATCATAAGCCGCCGACAGCAACGGTTTGCCATCGGCACCGGCAAGCGCGGCGACAAGCAATTGCGGCGGCGCGCCGGGAACAGGCGGCGGTACCGGTGGACCGACCTGCCCGATGGCAATCAGCGCTGCCGCAACACCAGCAAAGCTCAATCCGCGCCACAGCATGAGGTTTTGCCACAGGCTCGGCCTTTCGGCGGCAACAGCAGCGGCGACAACGGCCGGGCGCATTGCCGGCGAAATCTCCGCCGAAATCGCCGCCCAGACTTCCGATGGTGGCGCAACATCGGCGGTTTCGTCATCCAGTGGCGCCAACCGGGTCGACCAGTCATCGACCAGGGCGCGGAACGCCGGGTCGGACCGCAGACGAAGATCGGCAGCGCGGCGTTCATTGCGATCGAGCGCGCCCAAGGCGAAATCCATCGCCAGCGCTTCGTCGGCGGTCATGCCGTCCATGTCCTCGAAGGGCGTCATGCAGAATGCCCCCCGTGCAAGGTGGAAAGATCGGCCTTCATCCGAATCAACCCGCGGCGCACCCAGCTTTTCAGCGTGCCAACAGGAACGCCTTCGCGCGCTGCCAGGGTTTCATAGGTGATACCTTCGAAATAGCAGCTGCGGATCGCGGCGGCGTGGCGCGGTTCGAGCAGCGCCAACGCCGCGTTGATCCGGGCAGCTTCGCGATGGCTGTCGATGAGCACATCGGCGCTCGGGCTGGTATCGCGCACCTCGGCGGCTTCCTCCAGCGGAGCCGACGGCCGGCTGCCGCGGGCGCGCAGCCGGTCGATGGCGCGGTTGCGCGCGATCGTCGCCGCCCAGGTGACGGGGCTGGCACGGGTCGAGTCAAACTCGGCCGCCTTTCGCCAGATCGTCACATATACCTCCTGCAAGACATCTTCCGCCTCGGTGCGTTCGATCAATATACGCAGGATGATGCCAAATAGTTTTGCGGATGTGCGTTGATAAAAGATTCCAAAGGCTTGGCGATCGCCATCGGCAGCCCGCGCCAGCAGGGCGGACAGTTCGGCGGCGCCGGGCGACGGCGCGCTCACAGCTTCCTCAACTGCATCTTGATCGGCCCTTCGGCGCGACCATGGACGAACTGGTCGACAAAGAGATTATCGGCTGAATCGATACCATCGCGCGGACCGTGCCAGACGATTCGGCCTTCGTAAAGCATCGCGACAGAATCAGCGATCTTGCGGACGCTCGCCATGTCATGGGTGATCGTCAGCGCGGTGATTTTCAGGTCGGTGACCAGCGTGCGGATGAGATTGTTGATGACATCCGCCATGATCGGATCGAGCCCGGTCGTCGGTTCGTCGAAGAACAAGATCTCGGGCCGTGCTGCAATCGCCCGCGCCAGCGCGACGCGCTTCTGCATGCCGCCCGACAGTTCCGACGGCCGCAGATCGGCGACATCGGCGCCGAGTCCGACGCGGGCAAGATTGTCGATGGCGGCGGCGCGGCGATCGGCGGCGGTGCCTTTCAGCGCAAAGCTGATGTTGCGCCAGACGGGGAGCGAATCGAACAGCGCGCCGCCCTGGAACAACATGCCGAAGCGCGCCTGGTGCGCCGACAGCCCGCGCGCCGGCAAGCCGACAACCGATGCGCCGTCGACACGGATGCTGCCCGCTTCGGGAGTCAGCAGCCCGAGGATGCATTTCAGCATCACCGATTTGCCGGTGCCCGAGCCACCGATGATGACCATCGATTCGCCCGGCTGGATGGCGAGGTCGACGCCGCTGAGCACCACCTTGGACCCGAAGCGCTTGGCAACGCCGGCAAGTTCGATCTTGGCGGTCATGAGCCGAAAACGATCACGGTGATGATGAGGTTCGACAGCAGGATGAGGATGAACGCCGACACCACGGCATTGGTTGTCGCACGCCCGACCCCGGCGGCGCCGCCCGACGAATGATAGCCATGGTAGCAGCCCATCAACGCGATGAAGAAGCCGAAGACGCCGGCCTTGACCATCGACGAGATGACATCATCGGTCTTGAGGAACTGTGCCGTGGTGTTGAGATAGGCTGCCGAATTGAAGCCGAGCCGCCCGGTGGCGAGCAGCCAGCCGCCCATGACGCCGAGGGCATTCGAGACAAGCACCAACAGCGGCATGACCAGCACCGCGGCGATGATGCGCGGGCCGACGAGATAGCGGAACGGATCGGTGCGCAGCGTCGTCAGCGCGTCGATCTGTTCGGTTACCCGCATCGTGCCGATTTCGGCGGCCATGGCGCTCGATACCCGGCCGGCGACCATCAGGCCGCCGAGGACGGGGCCGAGTTCGCGCACGATGCCGATGACGGTCACCGCCGGCACGGTTGCCGCCGCGTTGAAGCGGCTGCCGCCGATATAGATCTGCTGCGCCAGCGCCGAGCCGGTGAACAGAGCCGTCAGCCCGACGACGGGCAGTGAGAAATAACCGATGACCAGCATCTGTTCGAACAATTGCACCGGATACCAAGGCGGCCGCACCAGCCGCGTCAGCGCGGTCAGCGCAAAGCGCATCAGCCGCCCGATCGAGCCGAGCAGCGCGATGATGACGCCGCCCAGCGCAATCAATGCGTGTGCGAAGGTGGTGGCAAGGCCGTTCATGTATAGACCCGGGCATAGCGAGCGCCGAGCCCGGTAAGCAACTCATATTCGCTGCGGCCCGATGCGGCGGCGGTGGCGGCGAGGTCGAAATCCATCTCGAGAAAGTCACCCTCCGCCAGCCCCGCCGCGTCGCTGACATCGAACGCCGCCATGTCCATCGACACCCGGCCGACCGCCGGGCAGCGCACGCCGCCGGCGAGCGCCGCGCCGGCATTGGACAGCGAGCGCACATAGCCATCGGCATAGCCGACTGCGACGACGGCGATGTGCAGGTCGCGCGGTGCCGTGAAGGTCGCGCCATAGCCGATGCTGTCTCCGGCCGCGACGAGGCGCAGTTGCAGGATGCGCGCCGACAGCGCGACCACCGGCGCCAGCCACCCGCCATCGGGGGCAAGGCCGCCGCCGAACAGCCCGATGCCGGGGCGGGTCAGCGCGAAATGATAGCCAGGGCCAAGCCCGATGCCGCCCGAATTGGCGAGCGCATGGCGCCGTGCCGGGATGCGCGCCGCCAGATCGGCAAAGCGCGTGCGTTGCAGTTCGTTGCGCGGGTGGCCGGGGATTTCGGCGCAGGCGAGGTGCGAATGCAGCGTATCGATGGCGAGCCCGTCGAGCAGGCCCGACAGCGCCTCCTCGGGCGACAAGCCAAGCCGGTTGAGCCCGGTATCGACCATCACGTCGCACGGCCGGCCCGTGGCCTTCCATGCCGCGACCTGCGCCGGAGTGACGAGCACCGGCACGGCCGGGGAGACCAGCGCCGTCGCCATGTCGGCGGTGCCGGCGCCATGCAGCACCGCGATCCGCGCCTCGATGCCGGCGAGTGCGGCAACTTCATGCCAGTGCGCAACGAACAGGTCGCGGCAGCCGGCGGCGACCAAGGCCTCGGCACTGGCGCGGGCACCGACGCCATAGCCATCGGCCTTGATCGCGGCGCCGCAATCGGCCGCGCCACCGGCCCGGGCAAAGCGCCGCCAGTTGGCGACCAGCGCAGCAGTATCGATGGTCAGGCGGGCGTTGAAGGGCGGCATCGTCTGGATCGCTTAGGGGCTTTTGCCGGCACGGGGAAGCGTCACGCACCATTCATGGCGGTGAAAGCCGATTTGGGCTAGAAGCTGCCAAGGCACACATCTGCCTGTTGAAAGTGAACCATGACGCGACCCCTGGTTTCGGCCCTTGTTTTTGCGCTGGCGATTGCCGGCGCGGTGCCGCTTGCCGCGCAGCCGGCGCCCCGCCCCGATACGGAATTCTGCGCCAAAATGCGCGCCAAGGATCCCGGCGGCATCTGCACGCCCAAGGGCGAATATGTGACGGCGGAAAAAGTCTATCTGCCCGATGGCCGGGTCATCATCCGGTCGATGGGCAACTGACGCCGCTCAATCGAACAGCGAGCTGACCGAGCTTTCCTCGCTGGTGCGGCGCATGGCTTCGGCGAGCAGCGGCGCGATGGTGATGCGGCGGATCTTCTTGGCCGCCTTCACCGACGCGACCGCGGCGATCGAATCGGTGATGACCAGTTCGGTCAGCGCCGATCCGTCGACGCGGGCGACGGCGCCGCCCGACAGCACGCCGTGCGTCACATAGGCGGTGGCACCGATCGCGCCAGCCTGGAGCAGCGCGGCGGCGGCGTTGCACAAGGTGCCGGCCGAATCGACGATGTCATCGACGAGCACGCACATCTTGCCGCGCACATCGCCGATAATGTTCATCACTTCGGATTCGCCGGCGCGTTCGCGACGCTTGTCGACGATGGCGAGCGGGGCGTTGCCGAGCCGCTTGGCGAGTGCCCGGGCGCGGACGACGCCGCCGACGTCGGGGGACACCACCACAAGGTCCTGCTTGGCCAGCCGCGATTCGATATCGGC
>JBILPK010000041.1:0-22272 GCA_044373875.1 Polymorphobacter sp. | reverse complement strand
TTGCCGGCGTTTTCGGCCGCCATCTGGCGACGCCGGGCGCGGCCGCGGCGCGCGACATCGGCCATGTTCATGCGGTGCAGGCGCTCATCGTTGCGCGCCACGATCTCGTCGGCGTCGGCCATCAGCTGACCACGTCGATAGCGGGCAGCGCGCCGCGATTTTCGAGCGCGCCTTCGGCCTGGCCCTGCGCGCGCGCCACATAGGCGCGGCTCTTGTCGACTTCGACCGACAGCGTATCGACCGTCGTCTTCATCGATTCGAGCGCTTTCACCTTGAAGGTGTCGATGGCATCCATGGTCTGGTAGATGTTCTGGAAGGCGCGTTGCAGCGTTTCGACCGGAATCGTGCTGCTCGCGGCGCCTTCATGGATGGCGATCGACTGGGTCTTCAGCAGCTCGCCGGTGCGGTCGATGATGCCGGCGGTGGTGCTGTTGAGCGCCTGCACCTGTTCGAGCACCAGCTTCTGCCCGGTCATCGCTTCGGCCACCGTGATCGCGGTGCGCAGCGCGGCAACGGTGGTCGTCGCGGCGCGGTCGACGCCCTTCATCAGCTCGACGTTGTTCTTCTTGACCAGATCGAGCGCCAGATAGCCCTGGACGCTGACGGCGAGCTGGGTGAGCAGGTCGGTGGTGCGCTGGCGGACATAGAACAGCGCCGATTCGCGGATCGCCTTGGCCTTGGCCGGATCGACATATTCGAGCTCGAGCGCTTTCGCCTCCAGCTTTTCATCGAACATCTTCGACGCCTGGACCATCTGTTCAAGCTTGCCCATCGATTCCCAGAGCTTCTGGCGCTCCTGGTCGATGGCGATATTGTCCTTGAGCAGATAATCCTTGCCGTCCTTCAGCCGCTCGAGGATCGCCGAGATGTTAGTCTGCGAGGATTTGTAGCTGTCGAAATAGCCGCGCAGCTTGTCACCGCCAAAGGGGATGAGGCCGAACAGCTTCTTCTTGTTGGTCAGCTGCTTGCCGCTCGGATCAAGATCCTCGATGGTGGCGCGCAGCGCGGTCAGGTCGGCGCCGATGCCGGTGTCCTTGTCGATGGCGCGGGTCGGGCGGTCGAGGAAGCGGTTCGACTGGCCGGCGGCTTCGGCGATCTGCGGCGCGCCAAGGTTGATGAGCTGGTCGACGCGCTTGCCGAATTCGGGGCTAGCGGCATCTTCGGCGACGAGTTTCGACACGAAATCATCGACCTGCGCCTGCAGCTTGGTGACGGTATCGGCCTTCAACGGCACCAGGCCGGCGGCGGCAGCGGGCGCGACCACGTTGATCGCCACCGGGGCATCGAGCTTGATCACCGTTTCGTTCGTCGGGGTCGTCGCCATCATCATCCTTCCAGATCGCCGGCGTCTTTGTAGCAGAGCTAGGCGGCTTGCTCTACTGTGTTAGGATTGTGGGACGCTTTATCAAGACCCCGGGCGGTTTCGGGGCTCGAAAAAGCCATCACCCGCGCCGGAATTTCGACGACGCTGACGCTGTGGTCGAGCGGCACCGCCGGCCCCGAGGTGGTCAGGAAGGCAATGTCGGCGGCGTCGCGGCCATGGGCGATGCGTACCATGCCGCCGATCGGTGCCAGCCGGGTCGGATCAACGAGCCACCAGCCGCCATCGAGAAAGACTTCGAACACCGCGTGGAAATCGGGCGGATCGAGCGCCAGCGCATAGGCAGCAACGGCGCGCGCCGGGATGCCGGCGGCACGGCACAGGGTGAGGCCGAGATGGGTGAAATCGCGGCACACGCCGGCGCGGTCGATGAAGGTCGCCGCCGCTCCCGTCGTGCTCGTCGACACGCCGTGCATGTAATCGACATTGCTGTGCAACCAGTCGAGAATCGCCAGCGCGCGCGCACCGCCCGGGGCGATGTCGCCGAATTCGCGTTGGGCAAAACGCAGGAACTGGTCGACCGGGCAATAGCGGCTGGGCAACAGATAAGGGATGACCTCGACTGGCAGTTGCGACCAGGGCGCCACTTGCACGCCCGCGGGCAGATCCAGCCGCGGCGCCAGCCTTACGATGGCAGTATAGTCGAGCGTGACCGTGCCGTTGAGCGACCCGCGCAGCAGCCGAGCGCCCGAAACGGGATCGACCGATTCGGCGAGGCGGATGCCGTCCGACAGGGTCAGCGTTTCGCTTTCGATGACTTGTCCAGGGGCGTGCGCCGCGAGGATTACGGCAATGGCGTCAGTCGTTTGGGTGAAATCATAGGCAAGACGGGACTGGACCTGGACGCGCAACCGGTGAACTCCTGACAGGGGGACAAGGCTGCAACGCATGCACCCTCCCCGCGTTTCGCATGGATTGCGAAAATTGCATGCGAAATCTCGATGCAGCGCAGCAATTTTGCGCCGGAACGTGCGGTCAGGCGATCAGCCGTTCGACCGTGTCGTGAAAGCGCTTCAGCCCCTGTTCGAGCCCGCCGAGCAGGACATGATCGACCGCCCCCGATTCGAGCCCTTGCTGCCCCAGCGTCGCGGCGCGGAAATCTTCCGACGCGAAGACGCCCTGGTCGAGCAGTTTCCAGCTTTTCGCCCAATGCGCCTCGGCTTTCGGAGTCGCGGGGGCGGCGGGGATCAGCATGAAATCCTCGACGATGGTGCGGTTCACCGCGCGCGGCATCAGCGTCATGATGTTGATGTAATCGGGCGACGCGATGACGATGCAGGCGGGCACCAGCTGATAGGCAAAGGTCACCGCGGCGCGCAGCTGCGTCATGTCGGAAAAATCGGTGGTGTAGAGCGCCGCCAGCCGCCCGACGGCGGAGCGCGCATGCGGCCCGATCATGTCGCCGGTCGACACGCCGTCCTGGAAAAACGGCGCGATCGTCGCGGCGTGGAGGCGGGTGATGTGATAGCTTTCCAGAAACGCATCCATGATGAGCTTCCAGTTGGCGGCGACATCGTGGCTGGCGCGGGCGTAGAGATATTGCCCGCCGAAATCGAGCGCATCGAAATCGGCTGCCAATGGCCCTGTCGCCAGGCTGAAATCATAGCTCCGCGTGCGGTCGAGCCCGGCCCAGATCAGCCCGCCGGCCTCGGCACTCGGCATCTCGACGAGGCGGCGCTCGGCCTTGTCGAGATCGGGGAAGATCTCGGGGCGCGGCAGGCCCTTCAATCGGCCATCGAGGCCATAGCTCCAGGCGTGATAGGGGCAGACCAGCGCCGGGCCCTGCGCGACGGCGCAATCCTCGACCAGCCGCGTGCCGCGATGCCGGCAGACGTTGAGGAAGACATGCGCCCGCCCCTCGCCGTCGCGGGTGATGAGCAGCGGCACGCCGAAACCATCATGGGTGACGCTGGTGTTGCGGTCGGGGAGGAGCGCCGAGGGGCCGAGGATGACGGGGCGGGTCCGGAACAGCCGGTCCTGTTCGCGGGCGAAATGATCGGGGCAGGTATAGACGCTAGCCGGCAATCGGCTGACCACCGCCGGCGGCGTGGCGCGCGCGGCGGCGGGCATCGCTTCGGCGAGCGCCAGCTGCCCCGGGGTCGGCTGGCGGAAGGGCACATGGATGTCCATAGAGACAAGCTTACGCCGGTTGCCGGGGGATGCAAATACGAGACCCCCTCTCCCGCGGGCAGGAGAGGGGCGCAAGCGCTACTTGGTGACGGGCGGTATCGCGACCTTCTCATAGTCGATGCCGAGCTGTTCGAGGTACGTCGGATACTTCGCCGGATCGTAGTAGAATTTCTCCATTGCCGGGCGCAGGCGGTTCATGACATCGGTGTTGAGCCAGATCGCCGGCTTGTCATCAGGGCCGAGCACCGGGTCGTACTTGTCGGTCTTCAACTGGACATCGGTGAACCAGTTCTTGGCATCGCTGACCAGCTTTGGCGTCGTCATCAGGTCGAGCACCGTCATTGCGACGACCTTGGCGCCATTCACCACCCCCTTGTGGGCGATCGGCGTCGCCATCGCGATGGCCGATTGCACGTTGTGGCCGATGGCGTTGGGGATGTTCGACGGGTAGCGGATGGTGATCGTCGGCACCGTCCACATGATGTCGCCGATATCGTCCGAGCCGCCGCCCATCGATTGGCCGCGCGAATCCGGCGTCGAAAGCGGCGCGATCTTCGTCGCCAAAGGTTCGACCTTGACGCCGTTGGTTTCCTGCATCGCCTTGGCAAAGGCCTGGTCGGCGGCGCTCCATTTCGGCAGGCCGACGGCGAGGATGTTGGCATAGGCGGCTTCGGCCATCGGCTTGTTGCTGAAATTGGGCGCCGCATAGCCGAGCACCTTCTTCGTTACCGTCGTGCCGGTTGCCATGGCGGCGGCGGTGGCGACGGTGTTGCCGGTTTCATAAAGCTCGCGGATCGTCTTGAAATTCTGTTCGCGGAAATAATACCAGACGCTGGCTTCGCCCGGCACGATGTTAGGCTGGCCGCCGCCATTGGTGATGACATAATGCGAGCGCTGGGTGACTTTGAGATGCTCGCGGCGCATGTTCCAGCCGATGTTCATCAGCTCGACGCCATCCAGCGCGCTGCGCCCGTCCCAGGGTTGGCCGGCGGCGTGCGCGGTCTTGCCCTTGAAGGTATACTCGACGCTGACCATGCCGTTGTTGCCGCCCGGCCCCCACGACGTGCCGAGATCGCGGCCGACGTGGACGAAGATATTGGCATCGACATCCTTGAACAGCCCGGCGCGGACGTAATAGGCCTTGGTGGCGAGCAGTTCCTCCGCCACCCCGGGCCACAGCATCAGCCGGCCCTTGATGCCGTTCTTCTGCATCGTGTCCTTCAGCGCCAGCGCGGCAACGACCATCAACGGCATGCCGCTATTATGCCCTTCGCCATGGCCCGGCGCGCCTTCGACCATCGGTTTGATCTGGGGGGAACCCGGATATTGCGAAAGCCCGAGCAGCCCGTCGATATCGCTGCCCAGCGCGATCATCGGGCCGCCTTCGCCCCAGGTCGCGGTAAAGGCGGTCGGGATACCGGCAACGCCGCGGGTGACCTTGAAGCCGTTCTTTTCAAGGATGTCGCAGAGATATTCGGCGGTCTTGACCTCTTGGAACCCGGGCTCGGCAAAGCTGAACACCTGGTCGACCATGATCTGCGCCAGCTTGGTGCGCGACTCGACCCCGGCGGCGACTTCGGCCTTGAGCTTGGCGGGCGCCGCGGCGAATGCCGGGCTGGCGAGCGCGGCTGTGGCAACGCCCAATGTCAGCAGTTGGCGCAATTTGGTCTTCATGGTCTTTTCCCCCTGATATCAGTCTAGCGGCCCGGCGATCAGATCGCCACCCGGATGCCCATGCGGAACACCCGGCCCAGCACATCGTAAAGGTTGCGGTTGGTCTGCGGATAGGCAGGCGTATTGTTGCCCGTCGGGCCGTTGCCGACCAGCACCGGATCAGTATTGAGCAGGTTGCGGACGAACAGGAAGGCTTCCATCTTCGCCGACTTGACCTCGAAGCGATACGTAACTGACGCATCGAGATAAAAGGCGCCGGCGATGTGATTGTCGTTGATCGTGCGGTTCTTGACCGTCGAAACCGGGCAGGCGCTGGTGCATTCGATGAAGCTGTTGTCATAGACCCCGCCCGACAGGCCGCGCCCGGTCAGGTTGAAGCCGAATTTTTCCATGTCGTAATTGGCGGTCAGGCGATAGTTCCAGTCGGGGGTCGCATTGCCGCCGGCATTGACCCCTGCGCCTTCGAACGGGAAATCGATGCCATTGTCGGTCTTGTTGCTGATATAGTGAGTGGCGAGCGCGCGTAGCGACAGGTTGCCGGGGCCGATCGCGGTGCGATAGCTCGCCTCGATATCGATCCCGCGCAGCGTCTGGGCGGCAAAGTTGAACGGGATCAGCGTAATGCCGGTAATGCGCCCGCCGGCATCGGTGGTGATGTTGTTGCAGAAGTCCTGCTTGGCCTGTTCATAGCACAGCGTCGTCGTCGTCTGCGCCGTCACCGTGCCGATCGCACCCGTCAGCTTGATGTCGTAATAATCGACCGATGTGGCAAATCCCGGCAAAAAGCCCGGGGTGAAGACGACGCCGGCGCCATAGGTCTTGGCGACTTCGGGGTCGAGCAGCGGGTTGCCGGTCGTCTTTTCGGTGAACTGGTCGGTGCGCTGGGTGCCGCCGGGCAACGGCACGTTGACGGTGTTGGTGCGCGCCGTGCCGGGGGCGAACAATTCGCCAAGGTTCGGCGCGCGGATATCGCGCGAGACGGTGCCGCGCAGCTTGACCGCGTCGATCGCCTGCCAGGTCAACCCGGCCTTCCACGTCGTCACGCTGCCGCTGGTCGAATAGTCGGTCAGCCGGACGGCGCCATTGAAATCCATCCCCTTGAAGATCGGGAAGACGGTTTCGCCATAGATTTCCTTGACGGTGTAGCTGCCGTTGGTGACGAGATAATTGCCGTAGAGCCAGCCCGAGTTGAACTGCGGATCGACGATCCCGGTCACCGATTCCTTGCGCCAGCCGGCACCCGCGGCGAACGACACCGGCCCGGCCCAGTTGCTGAACAATTCGTTGGTCGACAAATTCACTTCGCCGACATCCTGCTTCAGCGTCTGTTCGCGCAGGGGCTGCAGGCCGGTGAAGATGTAATCGAGCGCCGCCTGGGTGACGCCACCGACGCCGATGCGGTTGATCGGCACGCAGCCGTTCAAGGGCGAAGTCAGCGTCGAGCGGCAGACGATGGTGCCCGTCGCCACCCCGGCGGCATTGCCGGCCGGCGCCACCACGGCATCCTGCGCCAGCGCCATGCGCGCGGTGTTCCAGGTGTTGGTCAGCTTTTCCTTGGTCTTGGTGATGCCGGCCTGGTAATAGCCACTCCAGGTCCAGTCCTTGCCCACCATCTCGAAATCGCCATCGGCGCCAATGACATAGCGCGACACTTCGCGGATGTTGTCGCTGCCCGCCGCCGGGATGCCGGCGTTGCTGGTGCCGATGGTGAAGCTGGTCAGCTTGTTGGCATCGAGCGTCGATTTGAAGGCGGTCGGCACAAAGGCATTGTCGGCGCGGATGACGACCCCGGTGCTCGGCGTCTGCTGGTAGAAGCTCTGGCCTTCGTAGCGGCTGTACGACAGCTGCCCGAACAGCTTGAACGCCGGCGACAGTTCATAGCTGAGCCGCCCGAACGCCGAGGTGCGGTTTTCGTTCGGCACCAGCGAGTTGGAGCCAAGATGCCCGACGCGGGTGATGAGATAATCGCCGCCGACCATCCATTGCCCGTTGGTCGGGCCGAAGGTCAGCTGGTTGATTGACGCCTGGCCGTTGGTGATCTGGCCGAAATAGGTGCCCTTGAGCACGCCGGTCGAGATCAGCCCGCCCGGGGTGAACTGGCCGGGACCGATGCCGGCCTGCACCAGCCGCGCCGGCTGGCCGTTGGTGGTGGTGAAAGCCGGGTTATCGATCTGGAAGAAGCCGGCGTTGTTCCAGTCGCGATCGATGGTATCGACGCCGGTCTGGTCGAAATATTCGGCGCTGAGCAGCAGATGCCCGCGGCCATCGGCAAAGCCGGTGCCCCAGGTCAGCGAGCCCTTGTGGTTGCCGGCATCGCCATAGGTGGTGACGCCATATTCATATTCGGCCTTCAGCCCCTTGAATTCCTTGTCGAGGATGAAGTTGATGACCCCTGACACGGCATCCGAGCCATAGGCCGACGATGCACCGCCGGTGACGACATCGACCTGCTTGATCAGTGCCTGGGGAAAGGTGTTGACGTCGACGATGCCGCCGGTGGAGGACGCGACCGAGCGCTGGCCATCGAACAGCACCAGCGTGCGCGCCGCGCCGAGCGCGCGCAAATTGATCGAGGCGATGCCGGCGATGCCGTTCGACAGCGAGCCCGACGAGTTGGCCGAGGTCGAGCTGCCGCGCACCGATGGCAGGGTGTTGACGAAATCGGCGATGTTGGCCGGCGATTCGGCTTTGAGTTCCTTGGCGCCGATGACGCTGACCGGGGTGGGGGCATCATAGCCGTCGCGAGTGATGCGGCTGCCGGTGACGATGATCGCTTCGCTTTCGGGGGCTTCTGCAGCGGTCGTGCCGGCCGCGACTTCGGCAGCGGCGAGCTGTACCGGGGCCTCCTGCGCGCCGGCGGCGCTGGCCAGCAGGGCAAGGCCGCTGGTGGCGAGCAGCAGGCGGCGCGCCGACGGGCGGGCGAAAATAGTTTCGATGCTGGTCATAATGTCCCCCATGTGAAAGTTCGTGGCTGGCCACGCCTCCCCCAGGACTCGTGTGCCGATTCCGGCTGTTCTCTGTATCGATCGACCCTGTTCGCCCCGGCCGTGCGACGGCAGAAACGACATATACCGTGCAACAATCCCAAGGTGCAGCGCAAGACTCGAATGTCACATACGCTGTTTGACGTAGCGGCGGCCGCCGCGGACGGGTGACAGCGCGCCCGTGCCCGCTACAGTGCAGCCATGACCCAAGCGCCGCCCGATGACTGGACCCGCCATTTGCCCGCGCTGCTGCGGCCCTATCTCGAAAAGGGGCCGGTCGGCGCGTTGCTGCTCGGCATGGCGTCGGGCTTTCCGATCGCGATGATCGCTGCGACGCTGACCACGCGCCTCGCCGACAGTGGCATCGAGAAAAAGACCGTCACCGCCTTTGCGCTGGCGCTGCTAATGTACAATCTCAAACTGCTGTGGGCGCCGGTGATCGACCGGGTGCGGCTGCCGGTGCTCGCCAATCTGGTCGGCCATCGCCGCGCCTGGCTGCTGGTGACGGCGCTGGGCGTGATGGCGGCGGTGACTTGGCTAGGGCTCGCCGATCCGGTGACGCAGCTGCCAATGGTCGTCGTCGCCGCGATCGCCGTCGGCTTTGCCGGAGCCAGCTTCGATATCGTCATCGACGCCTATCGCATCGAGAATCTCACCCCCGAACAGCTCGGCACCGGCTCGGGCATGACCCAATATGGCTGGCGCATCGGCAATGCGCTCGCGGCCTCGACCGTGCTGGTGCTCGCCAGCCGCGCCGGCTGGTCGGTCGCCTATGTCGCCGCCACGCTGTTCGTGCTGCCGGCGCTGGCGGCGGGGCTGTTGCTCGGCGAACCCGAACGGCCGCCCGCGCCGGGGGAGGCCAAGCGCGGCTGGGCGGCAGTGCAGGATGCCGTGGTGGCGCCGCTCGCCGACTTCTTGCGGCGGCAGGGCGCGGCGCTGACGCTGCTCTTCGTCCTCCTCCACAAGATCGGCGATACCGTCGCCAACCTGTCCTTGCGGCTGCTGTTCGCCGACCTAGGGTTCAGCAAGGATGAAATCGCCGGTTACGATGTCGGCATCGGCTTTGTCGCGCTGCTCGCCGGCATCTTCATCGGCGGGCTGCTCTACAAGGTCATCGGGCTGAAATGGTCGGTGCTGATCAGCCTTGTCCTGATGGGCGTTTCCAACCTCGGCTTCGCGCTGCTCGCCATCGCTGGCCATTCCAACCTCGGCATGGCGCTGGCGATCGGTTTCGAAAATTTCAGTTCGGGCTTCGGCGGGGTCGCGGTCGGCGCCTATTTCGCCGCGCTCTGTGACCATCGCTTCACCGCGACGCAGTTCGCGCTGGTCTCGGCCGCCGCATCGGTCGTCGGGCGGTTGTTCAGCGCCTCGACCGCCGGCGGGCTGATCGAGACGCTCGGCTATGTCGATTTCTACTATCTCACGACGCTGCTGGCTTTGCCCGGCATCGCCATCTTCGCCTATATGATGCGCGCCAGGCTGGTCGACGATGCCCTGCCGCCCGGCAACGCGGTGTCACCGGGCTGAAACAGCTTCGCACTGCGGCTGTCACAAATCTCGGCTATGGCCACGCCAGCGTCGGAGTGACGCCGTCATCGGAGTCGATGTTCATGGGTCTCGCCCTCAGCCGTCCGACCGCCATTGCCCCGCAGCTGCTCGCCGCGGCGCCGTTCATCCACCGCGTCGGCCAGCTCGATGTGCGGCTGGCGGTATCCGAAGCTGAAATCGCCGCCGCCCAGGCGCTGCGCTACCAGATCTTCTATGACGAGATGGGCGCCGCACCGACCGCCGAAATGGCGCGCGTGCGCCGCGATATCGATCCCTATGATGCGATCTGCGACCATCTCCTCGTCGTCGATCACGGCCTCGATGGCCGGCCGCATGTTGTCGGCACCTATCGCCTGCTGCGCCAGTCGGTCGCCACTGCGCACAAGGGCTTTTATTCCGCCGGCGAATATGACCTGTCGCCGCTGGTCGCCCAATCCGCCACCGGCGGGCAATTGCTCGAACTCGGCCGCAGCTGCGTTGCCCCGGCGTGGCGCAACAACGCCACCATCTCGCTGCTGTGGCGCGGCATCGCCTCCTACCTCCAGGCGCACAACATCGCCCATATGTTCGGCTGCGCCTCGCTCCACGGCGCCGACCCTTTGCTCCACACCGCCGAACTGTCGTACCTTTATCACCACCACCTCGCCCCGCCCGAACTGCGCGCCCGGGCACACGACAGCAACCATGTCGTCATGGACCGCCTGCCCGCCGCCTCAATCGATACCCGCGCCGCCGCCCGCGCGCTGCCGCCGCTGATCAAGGGCTACCTCCGCGTCGGCGCCATGATCGGCGATGGCGGCTTTGTCGACCACCAGTTCAATACCGTCGATGTCTTCGTCATCATGCCGGTCGATCGCATCACCAGCCGCTATGCGGCGCGGTTTGTCGGGGCGAATGATCCGCAGTAACGTGCTCCGCAGGGCAGGGGCTGAGCCCCTGCACCCCGTTGATGGAGAGCGCGTGTGAAGCCGATGCGGATTGATTTTGTCAGCGATGTTGTCTGCCCCTGGTGTGTCATCGGGCTGAAATCGCTGGAACAAGCGCTCGCCAACGCCGCCGATGTCGTGACGCCGGACATCCGCTTCCAACCCTTCGAACTCAATCCCGACATGCCGCGCGCCGGCCAGAATGTCGCCGAACATATCGCCCAGAAATATGGCGCCGACCCCGAACGCTCGCGCGGCACCCGTGACCTGATTCGCTCAAGCGCCGCGGCGTTCGGTTTCGCCATGAACACCGGCCCCGACAGCCGCATCTGGAATACCTTCGACTGCCATCGCCTGCTCCACTGGGCCGGGCTGTCGGGCCATCAGGCAGCGCTGAAACTCGCGCTGTTCACCACTCATTTCAGCAACGGCGCCAACCTCGGCGACCCCGAAACCCTCGCCGCCGCCGCTGCCAGCGTCGGGCTCGATGCCGACGCGGCGCGCGATATCCTCAGCAGCGACGCCTATGCCGATGACGTCCGTCGCGACGAAGCCTTCTGGCGGCAACAAGGCATCAGCGCCGTCCCCGCCATCGTCATCGACGGCAAATATCTCATCACCGGCGGCCAGCCGGTCGAAACCTTCGAAAAGGCCATCCGCCGGATCGCCGCCGAAGGCTGATACTATTCCTGCGGCGGCGGCGGTGGCGGCGGATTGATCGCGTCGTTCAAACGCTCCCCGGTCTCGACCACGGTCACCGGATCGAGATTGCCCGCGGCGGCATCGTCGATCATGTCGGCCACCGCATCGGCCGCCGCCCCGGCATCGGGGCCGGCGACATCTTCGACAAGATCGGCGATATCCGCCGCCGGGGTCGCCGCTGGACGTGCCAGCGCGCCTTCGCGGGTCAATGCGGCGGTCATGAAACGCTTCCACAGCCGCGCCGGCACGCTGCCGCCGACGACAGAACCATTCATCGGGCTGTTGTCGTCATTGCCGACCCAGACGCCGACGACGAGATCATCGGCAAAGCCGAAGAAAAGCGCGTCGCGGTGGTTCTGCGTCGTGCCGGTCTTGCCATAGGTCGGGATCGGCAGCCGCGCGGCATTGCCGGTGCCGTTGCGCACCGCCGATTGCAGCAGTTCGAGCATCGGCCCGCGCGACGGCCAGGGGGTCAGCGCCTCGGCGGCCGATTTCACCGTCGCCAGCACGCCCTTGTCGCGCGGCTTCATCAGCCCGGTCGCCGTCACCGGCCGGCTGCCGCGCGCCACCGCGGCATAGGCCTCGGTCATTTCGATGAGGGTGATCGGCGAGGTGCCGAGCGCCATCGCCGGATATTCGCTGATCGGCGCGGTGATGCCGAGCTTACGCGCCTGTTCGATCACCGCCGGAATGCCGACCTGTTGCGCCAGCCGCACCGCGACGACATTGGACGAGGCGGCAAAGGCGGTGGCGAGGCTGATCTGCCCGCGATAGCGATTGTCGTCATTCTTGGGGGCATAGTCGCCGATCTGGATCGGGTTGTCCTCGACCATGTCGCCCGGCCGCATCCCGGCATCGAGCGCCGCCAGATAGACGAACAGCTTGAACGACGATCCCGGCTGACGCTGCGCCTGGGTGGCGCGGTTGAAGCTGGTCGTCTTGTAATCGGCGCCACCGACCATGGCGACGACGGTGCCGTCGAGCCGCATCGCCACCAGCGCCGCCTGGCCGACGCCGGCGGGGCGGCCATAAATCAGCGCATCCTTGACGGCGCGCTCGGCCTCCTTCTGCAGATCATGGTCGAGCGTGGTCTTGACGATGACATCGCCATAGCCGGCCTCGGGCAGCGCGGCGCGCGCCTGCGGCAGCACCCAATCGGCGAAGTAACTCCCCGTCGGCAAGGATTTGCGCCCCGGCGTGTAGCGCGCCGGCCGCGCCTTGTCGGCCTGCGCCTGCGTTATCGCCCCGGTTTCGACCATCGCGGCGAGCACCAGCCGGCCGCGTTCGCGGGCATTTTCCAGATGCCGGCTCGGCGCCAGCCGCGACGGCGCCTGCACCAGCCCCGCCAGCATCGCCGCTTCGCCCAGCGTCAGATTCTCGGGCTCGGTATCGAAATAGACGCGCGCCGCGGCACGAATGCCATAGGCGCCATCGCCGAAATAGACACTCGACAGATAACGCGACAGGATCTCGTCCTTGCTCAACCGCGCCTCCAGCCACAGCGCGATGATGACTTCCTGCAACTTGCGCTTGATGCTGCGGTCGGCCGACAGGAAGCTCGTCTTGGCGAGCTGTTGCGTCAGCGTCGAACCGCCCTGCGTCACCCCGCCGGCCTGGACGTTGCGGGTCAGCGCCCGGGCGATGCCGCGCGGGTCGATGCCGATATGGTCGTAGAAACGCCGGTCCTCGATGGCGATCAGCGCGGCGGGGACATAGACGGGCAGCCGCGCGATCTCGACCGGTTCTTCCTTGTAGTCGCCGCGACGGGCGATCGGCCGGCCGCCGCTGTCGACGAGCACCAGCGAGGGTTTTTCGGCGGGTTCGAGCGCCCGGCCGAGCGGCGCCGTCAGCGTCAGCCAGATGACCAGCGCGATGACCAGCCCGACGAAAATGGCCAACCCGGGGACGATATAGGGCCGAACCAGTTGCCAGCGACTGCGCGGCTCCGGGCCGGAATCGATGTCGGTCAGATCCGGCGCCTCGGTCATGCACGCTCCCTGGTGGCGCTGAACCTTATCGCGGTCTCGCGCTGGGTGACGTAGTTCAATTCCCAACTGTCGCGCGCCATGAACACCGGTGCGCCGTCGCGATCCTCGGCCATCGCCGGGCGATTGTCATCGATGAAACGCTTCACCTCGGCGGGATCCCCGCTGATCCAGCGGGCGGTTTCATAGGGCGATGCTTCGAAGCTGGCGGCGACGCGATATTCGGCCTCGAGTCGCGAAATCAGCACTTCGAGCTGCAACTGGCCGACGACGCCGACGATCCACTGGCTGCCGATCACCGGCTTGAACAATTGCGTCACACCTTCCTCGGCCATGTCGGTCAGCGCGGTGCGCAGCTGCTTCGACTTGGTCGGATCCCCCAGCCGCACGCGGCGCAGGATTTCGGGTGCGAAATTGGGGATACCGGTGAAGGTGACATCGTCCTTTTCGACGAGGCTGTCCCCCACCCGCAGCACGCCATGGTTGGGGATGCCGATGATGTCGCCGGCAAAGGCTTCATCGGCAATCTCGCGGTCCTGGGCGAAGAAGAAGATCGGCGAATTGATGGCGATCACCTTGCCGGTCGCGACCTGGCGCAGCTTCATGCCGCGGCGGAACTTGCCCGACGCGATGCGCAAAAAGGCGATACGGTCGCGGTGCTGCGGGTTCATGTTCGCCTGCACCTTGAAGACGAAGCCCGACACCTGCGGGTCGGTCGGGTCGATCGCGACCGCCTCGCCGCCCTGCTGCGCCGGTTGCGGGCGCGGGCTCGGCGCGAATTCGGCGAGCGCGTCGATCAGCGCCTCGACGCCGAAATCCTTCAGCGCCGATCCGAACAGCACCGGGGTCAGCGCGCCCTTGCGATACAGCTCCGGGTCGAGCGTCGCATAGCCGCCCAGCGCCAGCTCGGCCTGGTCGCGCAGCCGCTGGGCGATCGGGCCGCACAGCGCGTCGATCTGCGGGTCGTCGAGCCCACTGGTCTGCACCGTTTCACCCGCCGCATTGGTGCCGGTGCCATCGGGCTTGAGGAATTTGTGGCTGCGCAGGTCGTAAAGGCCCTTGAATTCACCGCCCATGCCCGCCGGCCAATTGAGCGGCGCGACGTCCAGCGCCAGCATGTCCGACACTTCGTCGAGCAGTTCGAACGGATCACGGCCTTCGCGATCGACCTTGTTGATGAAGGTGATGATCGGCACGTCCCTGAGACGACAGACCTCGAACAGCTTGCGCGTCTGCGCTTCGATGCCGCGCGCCGCGTCGATGACCATGACGGCCGAATCGACCGCGGTCAGGGTGCGATAGGTATCTTCGGAAAAATCCTCGTGCCCCGGCGTGTCGAGCAGGTTGTAGACGATGCCGCCTCGCTCGAAGGTCATCACGCTCGACGTCACCGAAATGCCGCGCGCCTGTTCGATCTTCATCCAGTCCGACCGCGCCCGGCGGTTCTGGCCACGCGCCCGCACTTCGCCGGCGGCATGGATGGCGCCGCCGAACAACAGCAGCTTTTCGGTCAGCGTGGTCTTGCCGGCGTCAGGATGCGAGATGATCGCAAAGGTGCGCCGCTGAGCCGGGATGCTCATTCAGAAAGGTTGCGCGCTGGCGTCATGACTCCGCCGCTTTGGCAGGGCGCGCGCCGCGGCGCAATGGGGGGCGTGGCGCCGGGCCATCGCGGGGCACGACAGAATGCATCCCGGCAGCGACAGACCGAGTCGCGCGCCCTCTGGGCAGATTCGCGCTTTGGGGTTATGCTGTTACACTCTGGGGCGATGAGGATTCCGCATTGCGCATCAAGGCGTTCGCAACTCTGGGGCTGGTATCGGCGCTCGCCGCCTTGGCCACCGCTGCGCCGCTTGCCGCCGCCAGCCTTTATACCGTGCCCAAATATGCCGCGATCCTGATCAACAGCGCCGATGGCGAGGTGCTCTATGCCCGCCAGGCCGATGCGCCGCGCTACCCCGCCTCGATCACCAAGGTGATGACGCTTTATGTCGCCTTCGAGGAATTGCGCGACGGCAACATCCGCGAAAGCGACATGATCCGCATCTCGACCGCCGCCGCCCGCCAGCCGCCGTCGAAGCTCGGCCTGAAACCCGGCGCGAAAATCAGCGTGCGCGAGGCGATGGGCATCATCGCCACCAAATCGGCCAATGACCTAGCGGTGGCGCTCGGCGAATATATCTCGGGCAGCGAAAGCCAGTTTGCGGCGCGGATGACGCAGACGGCGCGTCGGCTCGGCATGTCGCGCACCACCTTCCTCAACGCCTCCGGGCTGCCGGCGGTGGGGCACATGACGACGGCGCGCGATATCGCCACGCTGTCGCGCGCCGTGATCCGCGATTTTCCGCGCCGCTACCCGATCTTCAGCCAATCGAGCTTCGAATATGAAGGCCAGCAGATCGCCAGCCACAACCATCTGCTCAAGGGTAATATCGGCGTCGATGGCATCAAGACCGGCTTCACCAACGCCGCCGGCTTTACCTTGGCGGCGTCTGCCGCACATGATGGCGTCCGCCTGATCGCGGTGGTGCTCGGTGGGCCGAGCCGGATGCTGCGCGACAATAATGTCACCGATCTGCTCGATACCGGCTTCGATGTGCTGACCCGGCGGTCGCGCGGTGAAAACACCACCGTCGCCGCCAATTTCGCCGAACCCGACGACCTGTCCGACGCGATGATGGACCGTATCGCCAGCGAATCGCCATCCGCCGACGGCCTGGTGCTGACGACGCCGACGCTCAACAGCGCCGCAACGCGCACCCCGGCGCGCCCGCTGCCGTGAGGCGCGGCATCCTGTCGGGCGCGGAACCCCTGTGAGGCGCAGCATCCTGTCGGGCGCGCCGTGGGAATCCCTCGTCGGCTATGCCCGCGCCGTCGTCAGCGGTGATTTCGTCTTCGTCGCCGGCACCATCGGGCGCGATCCTGCAACCGGCGTGCTGCCCGACAGCGTTACCGACCAATGCAGCAATGCGCTGGCCATCATCGCCACAGCGCTTGCCGACGCCGGGGCGGGCTTCGGCGATGTCGTGCGCGTCACCTATTACCTGCCGGACCGCGCCGATTTCGAACCGTGCTGGCCGCAGCTCCGCGCTGCGTTCGGCGCCAATCCGCCGGCCTCCACGGTCATCTTCGCCGATCTCATCGATCCCGCCATGAAGATCGAGATCGAAGTCACCGCCCACCGCCCGCGCAATTAGGCACTGGTTTCGCCGCCGCGCCTCGCCTAGCTTTTGGGCGGGGAGAGACGAACATGCTGGTACGCAAGGCCGAACGCGTGGTGCGCACATGGCATTCCGACAGCCGGGCGTGGGACCGGCTGGAGCCCCGCCCCGGCGATATCATCGTCTGCACCGCGCCCAAATGCGGCACGACCTGGACCCAGCGCATCGTCTCCATGCTGATGCTGCAATCGCCGACGCCGGTACCAGTAATGGAGATGCACCCCTGGCTCGATGCCTTTTTCATCCCGCACGACATGGTCATCCCGATGCTCAACGCCGCGCCGGGGCGTCGGATGCTCAAGACCCACCTGCCGTTCGATGCCATGCCGTTGCACGACGATACGCTGTATATCCATGTCGCGCGCGATCCGCGCGATGCCTGCATGTCGTGCCACAATCACCTGACCAACATGGCCGATTCCGGGCTGGCGGCGCTCGATGCGCACGGTCTGGCCAACCCCGCCATCGCCGCGCCCTATCCGCGCGCGCCGGCCGACCCGCACGATTTCTGCCGGCGCTGGCTGCGCGATCCGGCGTTTGCGCCCTTCGATGATTGGACCTGCACCGAATATTTCGACCTGCAGCGCAGCTATTGGGCGATGCGCCACCGGCCCAATGTGCTGATGCTGCACTATAATGATCTGAAGGCCGATCTCGACGGCGAAATGCGCCGCATCGCAGCCTTCATCGGGGTCGAAACCCCCGCCGCGCTGTGGCCCGGGCTTGTCGAAGCGGCAGGCTTTGCCGCCATGCAGCGCGATGGCGATGCCCTGCTCGGGATGGCGGCGCAAAACTGGAAGGAAGGCGGCAGGACCTTCATGCACAAGGGCACCAACGAACGCTGGCGCGGACTGCTGACCGAGGCCGACCTCGCCGATTACGACGCCGCCGCCAGCGCCGGGATGACGCCGGCAATGCGCGCCTGGGCCGAAGCCGGCACGCGCGTTGCCGGCGATCCGACCACCATGGCTGATTGAGGCACGACAGATGTTGCAGTGGTGTATCGGCGCGGTAACGGTGACGCGCATCGTCGAGATGGATTTTCCGGCGCCGTATCATCCGCAATATTCGCTGCTGCCCGATGCGACCCCCGAGGCGTTGCGCCAGATGCCCTGGCTCTATCCCGATTTCGTCGACGCCGATGGCACGCTGAAAATGTCGATCCATGCGCTGCTCGTCGAGGCGCCCGGGCTGCGGCTCGTGGTCGATACCTGCATCGGCAATGACAAGCCACGCAACCTCATCCGCCAGCAAATCCTCTCGACGCCGTTTCTGGAACGCATGGCCGCAGCCGGCTGGCCGCGCGACAGCGTCACCGCGGTCGTCTGCACCCATCTCCATGTCGATCATGTCGGCTGGAACACGATGAAGGTCGGCGATGCCTGGGTGCCGACCTTCCCCAACGCCCGCTACCTCATCGGCCGGGTGGAACATGCCCATTGGAGCGCAGCGGACGACGACAACCAGGCCGAGATCATGGCCGATTCGGTCGCGCCGATCTTCGCCGCCGGCCTCGCCGACCTTGTCGAGATGGACCATCGCCTGTCCCCCGAAGTGCGGCTGATGCCGACCACCGGCCACACGCCGGGCCATGTCAGCGTCGTGATCGAAAGCGAAGGCCAGACCGCGATCATCACCGGCGACATGATGCACCACCCCTGCCAGGTCGCCCACCCCGAATGGGCGGTGCGCTTCGATGTAGATACGGCGGCTGCGGGCGCCACCCGCCATGATTTCGTGACCCGCCACGCCGATGCGCCGGTACTGATCATCGGCACGCATTTCGCCGCGCCGACGGCCGGCCATATCGTGGCCGATGGCGACCGCTGGCGGTTCGCGGGGGCATAGGGCACCGCGCTGCGGTATTTGCGGACTTGACTCGCCGCCTCCGTCCGGTCCGATACACGCCATGTTCGCGGCACATCACCCATGAGCCAGCAACGCGTCCGCATCGTCACGGCGCTGCGCAGCCGGCTTGAAGCCGGGCTGCTCAAGGGCTCGATCGCCGCGACGATGTTTCTCGCCCTGGCCGGCGTCGTCATCGGCTTGCTGTCGGGCTCGATGTCGATCGTTTTCGACGGGCTGTTCTCCACCATCGATGCCGCGGTCGGGGTCGTCACTCTTGTCGTCGCGCGCCTGCTCGCCAGCGAAGGCAATCATCGCTTTCAATATGGCTATTGGCATCTCGAGCCGCTGGTGCTGGCGCTCAACTCATCGGTGCTGGTGCTGCTCTGCGGCTATGCGTTCCTCAATGGCGTGCAGGGCCTGATGAGCGGTGGCCATGTGCTCAGCTTCGATATCGGGCTCGGCTATGCCGCTATCGTTGCGGCCATCTGCTTCGGCATGATGGCTTATCTGCGCTATCACAACAGCCGGCTCGAATCGGAACTCATCGCCATCGAGGTGGCGAGCTGGATGATGTCGGGCGTCATCACCGTGGCGCTGCTGATTGCCTTTGGCGCCGCGCTGGCGATGCAGGGCACGCGCTGGGCGCATCTGACCCCCTATGTCGACCCGCTGGTGCTGACGCTGCTGGCGCCGGCGGTGCTGCCGGTACCGCTGCGTACGGCGCGGCAGGCCTTTGCCGAAATCTTCCTCATCACCTCGCGCGAAATGAACCGCGAAATCCAGGACGTGGCGGCGGCGGTGGTCGCCGAACATGGCTTCACCAGCTTCAAAAGCTATGCCGTCGAAGTCGGCCGGGCGCGCTTCGTGGAAATCGCCTTCCTGGTGCCGGCGGACATGAAGGTCGCCTCGGTCGCCGATTTCGACGCCATCCGCCACGCCATCGGCGACAAGCTGGGGGGCGTCGGCCCGGAACTCTGGCTGACCATCGTCTTCACCAGCGATCCCGATCTGACCTGAAAGACGTCGCGCCGCGATGGCGACAAATGGCGTTTCGGCGCCAGGCGCAATCGCTCAGAAAACCGAATAGCCGCCGTCGATCGGCAGCATGACGCCGGTGATGAAATCGGCCGCCGGGCTGGCGAGAAACACCGCCGCGCCGGCGCATTCATCGGCCTCGCCCCAGCGTGCCGCCGGGGTGCGCGCCATCAGCATCGCATTGAAGCCTTCCCACGCCGGATCGGTGCGCGCCACGGCGGTCATTTCGGTGGCAATCCAGCCCGGCGCGATGGCGTTGACCTGAATGTTGTGGACCGCGAGTTCGATCGCCATCGATTTGGTCAACTGCACGATGGCACCCTTGGCGGCGCTGTAGGATGGAAGGACCGCCGCGCCGAAGATCGATGTCATGCTGGCGAGGTTGATGATCTTGCCGCGGTTGCGGGTCAGCATCGATTGCGCAGCGAGCTTGGACAACAGGAAGGTCGCATCGAGATGGGTGGCGATGGCATTGTCCCAGCCACTTTCGCTCTGGTGCAGGATGCCGCCGCTGACATCAACGCTGCCGGCGTTGTTGACGAGGATATCGATGCCGCCAAGGCCGGCTTCGACCTCGGCGATCACGCCGGCCAGCGTGTCGCGCCTGGTCACATCGAGCGCCAGGGCCATCGCCGGAACGCCCATGTCCTGCAACTCGGCGAGAACCGCGGCGTTCTTTTCGGGATTGCGCGCCAGAACGGCCACCGAGGCACCCGCGCTGGCGAATCCAAGCGCAATAGCGCGACCGATGCCGCCATTGCCGCCGGTGACGACCGCGACGCGGCCGGAAAGATCGAACGAAGGCGCGCGAAAGCTCATTGGTTATCCAATCGTCTGCTGCCCGTATGGCAGCCAAATTCAGGGCTTGGTGAACCGATAGTAGAACCGGTCCGTCTTCCCGCGCACCGCCGCGTCGAACACCAAAGTCTCGGGATTGTCCCCCGCCGTTCGCAGCACCGGCACTTCGCCGGCGAACGTGAAGCCGGCCTTTTCGAAAGCGGCGCGGACCAGTGCCGGGTCGATGCGGTGGGTCTTGTCGGCCTGCAGGCGCGGGTCCATGCCGGCGACGCCGACATGATCGATGACGATCACCATGCCGCCCTTTTTCATCGCCTTGAACAGCCGGGCGTTGAACGCCGCCGGGTCCATCCTAGGGAATTTGAACTTTTCCGATGACCAATAGAGATCGTGATAGGTCAGGTGCAGGAAGGCGGCGTCGAGCCCGGCGGGAAAAACCGCGTCGCCGGGCAGCGACTTGACGAGCGTCACATTGGGCTGGCGCTTGACCAGCGCGTCCCAGGCGGCGAGCGCCTTGGGGTTGTCGAGAAACGCCGGCGGCTCGATGGCCAGCACCTTGCCCTTGGGGCCGACGCCGCGACCGAGCAATTCGCTGTAATAGCCGGCGCCGGGCATGACATCGATGACCGTCGCGCCGACCTGGATGCCGCTGGCGGCGAGCACTTCGGCGGGCTTGCGGCCGGCATCCTGCGCCGTCAATTCGGCCGGGCGGTTGCCGAGATCGACCGGCGCCATCGGCTTGGCAAACAAGGGGGTCGCCAGCACGACAGCAAGCAGGGCCGCGCGCAGCATCGGCTTCACCATCGCCGTCTCTCCCTTACATCCCGCGCTTGGGCTTGCTGAAAATCTCGATCACATCGGCTTCGAAGCTTTCGAGGCTGTCGGCCTTGAAATCGGGGTCGAAGGCCGGGGCATCCCAGCGGTCGACGAGCTTTACCGCGGTATCGAACCAGGGTTCATCGCGGAAGCGATCACGCGCATCGCCCGATTTGCCGAGATATTCGTAATAATATTTGCCCTGGAAATCCTGGTGCCACTTGATGGTGTGGTAAAGATCATCCGAGACATAGGGCTTCAGAATCTCGGCGGCGATGGCGCCGTGATTGGGAATACTCATCAGCTTGCCGATGTCGTGGCACAGCGCCGCCACGACTTCCTCGGTGGTCGCGCCGTCCTGGCGCGCCAGCGTCGCGGTCATCAAGCTGTGGGCGAGCTGGTTGGCGCCGAAGCCGACCTCGATCGCTTCCAGTCGGCGCAGCGATTCCATGATCTGCTGCGGCGCCGCCGATACCTGGTGCTTGCCGTGTTCGCGGGCGATGTGCCCCCAATCCTCGGCGGTTCCTTCGAGCATGGTCGTGAACATCGACTCAGGCCTTTCCTGCATGAACGGCGCGATATTGCGTCCGCAGCGTGACTTTATCAATCTTGCCCGATCCGAGCTTGGGCAACTGGTCATGGCTCATCCACAGTCGCGCCGGCACCTTGAAGGCAGCGAGGTCGCGCTTGACGAAATCGAGCAGCGCATCGCCCTCCAGTTCGGCACCCGGCTTGGCATAGACAACCGCGCCGACGATCTCCCCCAATCGTTCGTCGGGCAAGCCGAAGACGCTGGCTTCGGCGACCGCCGGATGGGCGTAAAGCGCCGCTTCGACTTCCTGGCAGCTGATATTCTCGCCGCCGCGGATGATGATGTCCTTCTTGCGATCGACGATGAACAGATAGCCTTCTTCATCGAGGTAGCCGAGGTCGCCCGATCGGAACCAGCCATCGCCCGGGAAGGCCGCCAGCGTCGCTTCGGGCTTGTTCCAGTAGCCACGGCAGTTGCACGCCGACCGGATGCAGACCTCGCCGACCTGGCCGCTGGGCAGCCCGGCGCCGACCGGACCGTCGCCATTGTCGATGCGCAATTCGACCAGCGGCGGCGAAGCGCGGCCGGTGGAGGCGGGCTTGGCGAGATAATTGTCGCGGAAATTGCCGGCACCCACGCCATTGGTCTCGGTCAGGCCATAGCCCTGCACCGGGCTCTTGCCGGGCAGCGCCTTG
>JBILPK010000339.1:0-2621 GCA_044373875.1 Polymorphobacter sp. | reverse complement strand
CGCGACCGGAGACGGTTCACGCATTAGGCCGTGACCACCGTCAGTTATTTGCCCCGGCCGGCCACCAGGCCATCCAACTCATGTGTCTCCCTGCACCGGATAGTGACGTATCGCTCACCAACGCTGGTTTAGCCCCTGCGGCTCTTCATTGGCGCCATGGCCCCCAACGCCCCCTTGCTGCAACCGCGGCGGCGCAACTTTAATCCTTTCTCCCGGGAGATATGCAGCAGCCGCTTGTGATTAGGTACAAGCGATTCTCGATGTCAGCGCGGCCTTTGTTAGATATCCGAAGCTTAGCCGAACCGATGACGAACGGCGCGCGGGCCGTCAGATCGGGTGAACGATAGCGGACCGACAAAGCTTGCTCGGTGCAATCCATTCTGTTGCCGACCGCACTGCCCTAGATGCTGAACCCCAGCGTCGCACCGATGATGCGCGGCTCGCTCGGCGTCCCAAGGATCAATCCCGAGTTTCCGGCCTGGGTCGTCAGATTCTGGATGTAGTGGCTGTTGAATAGGTTGCGCGCAAACAGCGCCGCGCTCCAGCCCTTGGCGCTGCGATACCCGATCGAGGCGTTGGTGATGTTGTAGCCGTCGATCAGGGTGAATCGTGAGAGGGTCGGGTCACCATAATAGCTGCCTTTTCAAGATCGGATCGTGTTGATTGGCGATCCGGGGCAACCTGTCGGTCACGAATGGCCATGGCGGTGATGCAGGTCGGGAAAATGCGGGTGGCTGTGTCGCAGCGGCGCGTGGCGATGCCAGTGGCTGTGCACGGCTTCGCCCGCCTCGTCTTCGGCATGGTCGTGCTGGTGATGGTCGTCATGGCTGTGGCGGTGTTCATGCTCGAGTGCTTCGTGGCTGTGATCGTGCGCGTGGCGCTCGCTGAGGTGCAGCCATACCCCCAACCCCATCAAGGCGGCGGCAATCAAAAGCGGCAGCGTCATCGGTTCGCCGAGCAGGGCAATGGCCAGCACGGCGCCCAGGAACGGCGCCGTGGAGAAATAGGCGCCGGTACGCGCCGTGCCGAGATGACGCAGCGCCAGCACGAACAGGATGAGGCTGACGCCATAGCCGAGCAGCCCCAGAAGACCAGCGGCCACGACAAGATCTGGCGCGGGCAGCCGGGCGCCGGTGGCGAACGCCAGCGCGAGGCTGGCCGAACCCGCCACCAAGCCCTTGATGGCGGTGATTTGCACCGGATCGGCCGATGACAGCTTGCGGGTCAGATTGTTGTCGATACCCCAGGCAAGGCATGCTCCGATGATGGCGAGCGCACCAATGCCGGGCCGGGCAAGTGGCCCGCCGAGCGAAAGGCTGACGGCGCCGGCGAGAATTGCAGCCGCGCCGAGCAACAGCCGACGGTCGACATTTTCGCGGAAGACCAGCCAGGCAATCGCCATCGTCGCCAGCCCTTCGAGGTTGAGCAGCAGTGAGGCTGTCGACGCCGGCACCGTCACCAGCCCGATCATCAGCAGTACGGGCCCCGCCATGCCGCCACAGACAGCAACCGCCGCAAGCCACGGCGTGTCGCGCCGCCGCAGTGGTGCCTCCGCGCTGGCGATGCCGAAGAGCCGGCGCGCGGCGAGGACGACGAGCAGCCCGATGCCCGAGCCAAGATAGAGCAGCCCCGCCAGCAGCCACGGGCTGACTCCGGCGCCCAGCAGAAGCTTGGCCAGCGGCGTGCTCGCGCCGAACAGGGCCGCCGATGCCAGTGCCATCGGGATGCCGGGCCACATGCCGCTGTCCAAACGAAACACGATGATTCTCCCGTCTTTGCCGATGCACCGCACATCGCCCTTCGGCCTGCTGGCATGGTCGATGCCGGCCCTGCGAACTGCGATCTGGCATGATCGCGGCAGCGCCCACATCGCCGCTGATATCATCGTTCGGTACAGGCGCTTCCAACCAAATGAACCGGTCCGGCAGGATCCGGTCGCTTGTCATAGCTCGTGATCGTCGGCTCATGCCTCCCAAGGCGCTCTTCCCACGCTCCTCACTTTGCCCTATGCGCGGTCCGATGCGGACCATGTCTCCTTGGCGGTTCATGTTCGGGATGCTTGCTGCACTCCTGATCACGACGCTTGCCCTGGGACAGGCGGCGGAAGCCTTCACTTGCAACGGCGAAAGCGTCGCTGTCGAAGCAGGCGTCATGGCAGACCCGGTTGCAAACCCCGACAACCACGACGGTACATCCAAGGGCGGAATGCCCGGCGTATGTCAGCATGGTCACTGTCATCAAAGCCTTCGGGTCGCCGAATTCGTTGCGTTGCCCGAAGCCGGCATGATCACGAGTCCTGCTGTTGTACCAACGCTTGAAGCGGCGCTCGCCGACGGCCGCGTCTACACGATAGAATACCCTCCCCGAGCCTGAACCGTCCGCGCGCCAGAGGTGCGCCCGACCGTTCTGTTGCTATAGGGAATTTCACGTGTTTGAAGTCTGTCATCGGCCGCTTTGCGCGGCCATGGCGGGTGTGGCTGCGATGGTACTGGCCGTCGCACCTGCACGCGCCGCTCCCGCGCCTACCTTTGGTGCTATGCTTGCCGAGGCGCAGCAGCGGGCGCCGCTGATCGCCCAGTCGCAGGCCGGAATCGCCCGCGCCGAGGGTCTGGCACGCCAGG
>JBILPK010000040.1:0-22406 GCA_044373875.1 Polymorphobacter sp. | reverse complement strand
CGACCAGATGCGCACCATCGAGATGATCCCCGGCTTTTCGGCGCACGCCGAAGGCTCGTGCCTCGTCAAGTTCGGCAACACCCATGTGCTGGTCACCGCCAGCGTCGAGGACCGCCTGCCGCCGTGGCTGCGCGGCAAGGGCTCGGGCTGGGTCACGGCGGAATATGGCATGCTGCCTCGTGCCACCCATACCCGCGGCTCGCGCGAAGCGGCCAAGGGCAAGCAGTCGGGGCGGACCCAGGAAATCCAGCGGTTGATCGGGCGTTCCTTGCGCGCCGTGACCGATCTCAAACTGCTCGGCGAGCGCCAGATCACACTCGATTGCGATGTCATCCAGGCCGATGGCGGCACCCGCACCGCCTCGATCTCGGGCGCCTGGGTGGCGCTGCGGCTGGCGATCGACGGGATCATGGCCCAGAATCTCGCCAAGGGCACCCCGCTGGCAGGTGATCCGCTGGCGACGCAGGTCGCGGCGATCAGCTGCGGTGTCCACGCCGGCCAGCCGGTGCTCGATCTCGATTACATCGAGGACAGCGACGCCGGCACCGACGCCAATTTCGTGCTGACCAGCACCGGCGGCATCGTCGAGGTGCAGGCCACCGCCGAGGGCGCGCCCTTCGACGAGGAAACCCTGCTCCGCCTGCTGCGCCTGGCGCGCATCGGCTGCAACGAGGTGTTCGCGGCGCAGCTGAAGGCCACCGGTCGATGAGCCGCCGCCAGCTGCAGCCGGGCCGGCTGGTGCTGGCGACGCACAACCCCGGCAAGGTCGTCGAACTCGCCGAACTGCTCGGGCCGTATGGGCTGGAGGTCGTTTCGGCGGGCGAACTCGGCCTCGACGAGCCCGAGGAGACCGGCAGCACCTTCATCGCCAACGCCGAATTGAAAGCGCTGGCGGCGGCCAAGGCGAGTGGGCTGCCGGCGCTGGCCGATGACAGCGGCCTGTGTGTCGATGCGCTCGGCGGCGCGCCGGGCATCTATTCGGCGCGCTGGGCGGGGCCGGGCAAGGATTTCACGGTGGCGATGCAGCGCGTCCGCGATGCGCTCGACATCGAAGGCCCGCGCACCGCGCACTTCATCTGCGCGCTGTCGATCGCCTGGCCCGATGGCCATGTCGAAAGCGTCGAGGGCCGCGTCGACGGCATGCTGACCTGGCCGCCGCGCGGCGACAATGGCTTCGGCTATGACCCGATGTTCATCATGGACGGCAAGTCGCGCACCTATGGCGAGATTTCGCGCGCCGAAAAGGAAGCCGACAACCACCGCGCGCGGGCGTTCGTGCTGCTGCGGCCGTTGCTGCCGCCCCTATCGTCGCCGCGTGGATAGCGCCGGCGCGCCGCTTGCGCTGTACGTCCACTGGCCGTTCTGCGTCACCAAATGCCCCTATTGCGATTTCAACTCGCACGTCCGCGCCGCGGTCGACGATGCCGCCTGGTGCGCCGGGCTGCTCGCCGATCTGGCGCATGAGGCGGCGCGGCTGCCCGGGCGGCGGCTGGCGAGCATCTTCTTCGGCGGCGGCACGCCGAGCCTGATGCCGCCCGCAACTGTTGCGGCGATCATCGACGCGGCGACGACGCACTGGCCGGCGCTGCCCGATATCGAGATCACGCTCGAGGCCAATCCGTCCTCGGTCGAAGCGGCGCGCTTTGCCGGCTTTGCGGCGGCGGGGGTCAACCGGCTCAGCCTCGGGCTGCAAGCGCTCGATGACGCCGACCTGAAACTGCTCGGCCGCCCGCACGATCTCGCGCAGGGGCTGGCGGCGCTCGAAGTGGCGCAAAAGCATTTCGGCCGGGTCAGTTTCGATCTCATCTACGATCGCCCGGCGATGACGCCCGACAGTTGGGCCGCCGAACTTGGCCGTGCGCTCGGCTTCGGCACCGATCATCTGTCGCTCTACCAGCTGACGCTCGAGCCCGGCACGCGCTTCACCGCGCTCGCCGCCAAGGGGCAATTGGTGCTGCCCGATGCCGACACCTCGGCCGACCTGTTCGACCTGACCCGCGCCATGACCGCAGCGGCGGGCATTCCTGCCTATGAAGTCAGCAACCACGCCCGGCCGGGCAGCGAAAGCCGCCACAACATCACCTATTGGACCTATGGCGACTATGCCGGCATCGGCCCCGGCGCGCATGGCCGCCGCATGGGCACAGCGACCGAGCGGTTGAAGAAGCCGGAAGCCTGGCTGGCGGCGGTGCAGGCGCAGGGCCATGGCATGGCGAGCGAAATGGTGCTGAGCGCCGATGAGCGCGCTACCGAAGCGCTGGTGATGGGGCTGCGGCTGGGGAGCGGCATCGATGCGGCGGTGTTTCAGGCGCGGACAGGGTTGGCGCTTGCCGATGTGTTGCGCGCCGACCGGGTGGCGCGGATCGTGGCGCAGGGGTTGCTCGAGCATGATGCGCAGGGGTTGCGGCTGACGCTGGCGGGGCAGCCGTTTGTGGATGCGGTGCTGAAGGAAATTGCGGCGTGAACCTGACCTCTCCCCCTGCGGGAGAGGTCGAGAGACGCGCGCAGCGCGGCCCGGGTGAGGGGTTTGCGCCTTACACCCCTCACCCGGCTCGGCTTCGCCGAGTCCGACCTCTCCCGCAAGGAGAGAGGTGCTAGCGTCAGTTCGCAAACCCGCGCGTCGCCGGCGACACCGTCGTGATCACGCCACTGCCGATCTGCTGCACTTCCAGCCCGCGTTCGGCGATATTGCCCGGGGTGAAGCGAAACACGCCATCGATGCCGGCAAAGCCTTCGCGGTTCGACAGCGCGGCGCTGGGGAAGGCCGCGCCGACCGGCCAGTTGCCGGCGATGCTGTTGACGAGCAACATCGAATCATAGCCAAAGCTCGCCAGCCGCGACGGGCTCGAGCCGAATTTGCCGCGATAACGCTCGGCGAGCTTGCGGAAACGTTCGTCGGGGACCGCGGCGAAAATGGCGCCCTTCAACGCCGCGGCGCGGGCGATGCCGGGTTCGTTGTTCCACAATTCGGTGCCGATGAGGGTGACGCTGCCCGGAGGGGCGCCGAATTTCGCCAGCGCCGGCAGGAACTGCCCGGCAACGCTGCCCGAATCGGCGATCAGCAGCGCCTGGAAGGGCACCGCCGTCGTCGTGCCGGTGACCTGCGCGACACTGCCATCGGCGCGGATGGCGGCGCCGCCACCGGCGCGGGCGCGGCTGTCGAACGCCGTGACGCTGCGCGCCGCCGCCTGCATCTTCACCGGGTCGCGGGTGTAGGTGACCAGAGCGGTCGACCGGCCGCCAACGGCATCGACGGCGCGCACGAACGCCGTCTGGGCGCGCTGGCCATAGACGCCGGTGGGCACCAGCGCGGCGAAGCGTTCGATGCCGCGGCTGCGCGCATAGGCGATGCTGCGCGCGATCGACTGGCCGGGCTGGAAGCCGAGGATATAGACATTGCCGCCCGCCAGGCCGGCATCGTTGGAAAAGGACAGCACCGGGATGCCGCGCGGGCCGGCGGCGGCATCGACGGCGCGGATGTCGTTGGCGAGCAACGGCCCCAGGATCAGCCGCGCGCCATCGGCGATCGCGCGGCCTGCCGCCTCGCCGGCCCCGGGCGCCGTGTCATAGATGCGCAGGTTGACGCGCTTGTCGCCGACATCGAGCAGCGCCATGTTGGCGGCGTTGGCGATCGACTGGCCGACAGGCGCGTTGGGGCCGGTGAGCGGCACCAGCAACGCGACGCGGTTCTGCACGGCTTCGGGCAGCGGCGGCGGCTTCACCGGCTGCGGCGCGACTACCGACGGCGGCGGCGCCGAAACCACGGGCTTTTTGGGCGTGGCGCAGGCAGAGACGAACAGCGCGGTGCCGATCGCGACCACCGTTGCGAGGCGCGACGCTTGCCAACCACCGCTGTGACGTTTCAGGATAAGCATGTGCAACCTTTGGATCCGGAAACCGACGAGCCACCGATTCGGGCGGCGGCCCTTGTACCGGGCCTTTACATCGTTGCGACGCCAATCGGCAATCTTGGCGATCTGTCGCCGCGCGCCGCCGCCACGCTGGCCGGTGTCGGGCTGATCGCGGCGGAGGACAGCCGGGTCACCGCCAAGCTGCTCCACCATATCGGCGCGCGGGTGCCGATGCTCGCCTATCATGACCATAGCGACGACCGGGTGCGCCAGACGCTGATCGCCCGCGCGCTGGCCGGGCCGGTGGCGCTGGTCTCGGATGCCGGCACGCCGCTGATTTCCGATCCCGGCTTCAAGCTGGTGCGCGAAGCGCGCGCGGCGGGGGTGAACATCGTCACCATTCCCGGGCCGTGCGCCGCCATTGCCGCGCTGACGCTCGCCGGGCTGCCGACCGACCGCTTCCTGTTCGCCGGCTTCTTGCCCGCCAAGGCCGGGGCGCGGGCGACGGCGATCGCCGAACTGGCGACGGTGCGCGCGACTCTGGTGCTGTATGAATCGGGGCCGCGGCTGGCGGCGAGCCTGGCCGCGCTCGCGGCGGGGCTGGGCGACCGGGCGGCGGCCGTATCGCGCGAGATCAGCAAGCGCTTCGAGGAATCGGTGACCGGCAGCCTGTCGGAACTTGCCGCGCGCTACGATGGTGCGCCGCCGCGCGGCGAAATCGTCATCACCATCGCCCCGCCCGCGCCGCCGGCCGCCGCCGATGCCGAAACGCTCGATGCCGCGCTTCAGGAGGCGCTGGCCGACAATAGTGTCAAATCGGCCGTGGCGCTGGTGACCGAAGCGCTCGGCCTGCCGCGCGCCACGGTCTATGCCCGGGCGTTGCAGTTGCGGGATGGTGATGGCGCCACCTGATCGTGATTCGCGGCGCCGCGCGGAAGACAAGGGTCGCCGTGCCGAAACCATTGCTGCCTGGTATCTGCGCGCAAAAGGTTACCGAATTCCTGCCAGGCGCGTGCGCACCCGTGCGGGCGAAATCGATATTGTCGCGCGCAATGGCAATACTTTGGTGTTCGTCGAAGTGAAAGCGCGCGCGACCCTCGACAGCGCGATATTTGCACTGCATCCTGCCGCCCTGCGGCGCATCGAGGCCGCGTCGTGTGTGCTGGAGCCGCATTATGCCGGTCGCCGCACGACGACGCGAATCGATGCGGTGCTGGTTCGGCCATGGGGGTGGCCGGTGCACATGGTCGCAATCTGGCGGGAGCAGGGGTGATGGAATTGAACGAGCTGGGCTTGCTGGACGATGCCGATATCGATCTCGTCGAAGCCGGCATCACGCTCGCCCTGGCCGATCGCCCGGCGGCCGATCCGGCGCGCCTGCGGCGGCTGGTCTCGGGCTGGACGATCGCGCTGCAGCGCGATACGGCGCCGGTGTCGGGCAACGGCCGGGCGCGGCGGCTGACCGGGCTGATCGCCGGGGAAACCGGGCTGACCGGGGCGACCGAGGATTATGACGATCCGTTGAATGCCGATCTGATCGCGCTGGTCGAACGTGGTCGCGGCCTGCCGGTGGCGCTGTCGATCCTCTATGTTGCGCTCGCCCGCCGCGTCGGCTGGCGCGCCGATGCGCTCAACCTGCCCGGCCATGTCATCGTCGAAGTCCATGGCGGGGTCGATTCGGCGCTGGTCGACCCGTTCGACCATGGCACCGGCATCAGCCGCGAACGCGCTGCCGAAATCGCCCGCCACGGTGGCGGCGACCCGGTGCCGGCGCGCTTCGATCCGCTCACCAACCGGCAATTGCTGATCCGGTTGATCACCAACCAGGCCAGCCGCGCCCGCAGCGGCGGCGACACGGCGCGGGCCCTGCAACTGTATGAGCGCATGACGCTGATCGCGCCGCGGCTGACCAGCCTGTGGTGGGAACGCGCCCGGCTCGAACAGGTGCTCGGCCGCAACCAGGCCGCGCGCGCCAGCCTGACCGCGATGCTGGAAACGACGCATGAGGCCGCGCTGACCCGGCGCATCCAGGCGGCGCTGGCGGCGCTGGCGCGGTCGAACAGCTAAATCCATCCCCCCGGGCTTGACCCGGGGCCCCGCTTCCACTTGAGCTTTGCCACAAGAAAACGGCGCCGCGGGTCAAGCCCGGGGTGACAGGCTTGTATTGCAAATCGGAAGAACCCCATGACCCTGCGCATCGCCGTCCAGATGGACCCCATCGAAGCCGTCAACATCGGCGGCGATTCGACTTTTGCGCTGATGCTGGAGGCGCAGAGGCGCGGCCACACGCTCCACCATTATCTCGCCACCGCACTGTCGGCCGAAAGCGGCCGGGTGCGGGCGCGGGCGCGGCCGTTGACGGTGCAGCGCGAACAGGGGGCGCACTTCGCCTGGGGTGGCGATCCGACAACGATCGACCTCGGCCATGATGCCGATATCGTGCTGATGCGCCAAGATCCGCCGTTCGACATGGGCTATATCACTGCGACGCACCTGCTCGAAATGGTGCAGGGCGAAACGCTGGTGGTCAACGATCCGGCCGAGGTCCGTAACGCGCCCGAAAAGCTGTTCGTGCTGCGCTATCCCGACCTGATGCCGCCGACGCTGGTGACGCGCTCGCTCGAAGAAGCGATGGATTTTCGCGCCCGCCACGGCGCCGTCGTCGTCAAGCCGCTCTACGGCAATGCCGGGACGGCGGTGTTTCTCATCGACAAGAGTGATGGCAATCTGCCGGCGCTCGTCGAGCTGTTCGGCACCGTCTGGAACGAGCCGTTCATGGTCCAGGCCTTTCTTCCGCAGGTCTCCGAGGGCGACAAGCGCATCGTGCTCGTCGATGGCGAACCCGCCGGCGCCATCAACCGCCTGCCCAAATCGGGCGAGATCCGTTCCAACCTCGCCGCCGGCGGCATGGCCAAGCCGACCGACCTGACCCCGCGCGAAGCCGAGATCTGCGCGATCATCGGGCCCGAACTGAAGGCGCGCGGGCTGGTCTTTGTCGGCATCGATGTCATCGCCGGCTTCCTGACCGAGATCAACGTCACCTCGCCGACGGGTATTGTCGCCATCGACCGCTTCAACGGCACCGACACCCCGGCGCGCATCTGGGACGCGATCGAGGCCCGCGCCGCGGCGTGCTGACCGACAAACCTGCCCTGCAATGCCGCACCCGGGATGACAGACGCCCCTTGAGTGCTTAAGTCTGCGCCATGCTCACTGTACCCGATGCTCTCGCCCGTCTCGATTCCGCGCTTGCCGCCGCCAAGGCGGCCGGCGCCGATGCCGCCGATGCGCTGTATGTCGGCGATGGCTCGACGAGCGTGTCGGTGCGGCTCGGCAAGCTCGAGGATATCGGGCGCTCCGAGGGCGAGGAAATCGGCATCCGGGTCTTCATCGGCCAGCAATCGGCGAGCGTTTCGTCGTCCGACCTGTCGCCACAGGCGCTCGCCGTTGCGGCGGAACGCGCCGTTGCCATGGCGCGGCTGGCGCCCGAGGACAAATGGGCCGGGCTGGCGCCTGACGAACGCCTGTTGAAAGGCCCGCTCGCCGATCTCGACCTCGACGACCCCTATGAACCCAGCGCCGAAACCCTGCGCGATGTCGCGATGGCGGCCGAGGATGCGGCGCGGGCGGTCGATGGTGTGACCAATTCCGAAGGCGGCGGCGCTTCCGCCGGGCGCGCGGTGACGGCACTCGCTACGTCCACCGGCTTTCGCGGCGGCAAATCCTCGACCAGTTTCGGCTGTTCGGCGAGCGTGCTCGCCGGCACCGGCGGCGACATGCAGCGCGACTACGCCTGGCATTCGGCGCGGCACTTCGCCGATCTCGATGATGCCGCGACCATCGGCCTGCGCGCCGGCACCCGCGCCGTGCGGCGGTTGGGGCCGATCAAGCTCGACACCGCGCCGATGCCGATCATCTTCGATCCGCGCATCTCGTCGGGGCTCGTCGGCCATCTCGTCGGCGCGATCACCGGCAGCGCCATCACGCGCGGCACCTCGTTCCTGAAGGACGCGCTCGGCACCCTGGTGTTCGACAGCGCCATCACCATCATCGATGATCCGTTGCGGCGGCGTGGCCTGCGCTCGCGCAGCTTCGACGGCGAGGGCCTGCCGGTCGCGCGCACCGCGCTGATCGACAAGGGCGTGCTCGGCGGCTGGCTGCTCGATGCCGCCAGCGCCCGGCAACTGGGCCTGCCGCCCACCGGCCATGCCGCGCGCGGTACGTCCGGGCCCCCGGGCGCCGGACCGTCCAACCTGCACATGGAACCCGGCAGCGTGTCGCCCGCCGGACTGATGTCGGGGATCAAGCGCGGCTTTTACGTCACCGAACTGATCGGCATGGGGGTCAACGGCCTGACCGGCGATTACAGCCGCGGCGCCTCGGGATTCCTCATCGAAGATGGCGAGATCACCGTCGCGGTTGCCGAAGTCACGATCGCCGGGAACCTCAAGGACATGTTCAAGGCGCTGACGCCGGCGAATGATCTGGTGTTCCGCCACGCTGCCAACGTGCCGACGGTCAGGATCGACGGGATGACGGTCGCCGGTGCGTAGCGCCGCGATCGCGCAAGCCGGCTTGCGCGCCGACATGCGCCAGCACGGACGGCGGGGCGGCGCGAGCGAAGCGCGCCGAGCCCGTCCGACGGCGCGGGCTTTGCCCGCGCCTTGCTTCAGGCAGGCCAATGCCTGAACGCAGCAGCCGCCGCCGCAACGAAAGCGACCTGTCGGTGGCGGTGCGCGCCGCCCATGCTGCCGGCGAACTGGCGCTGCGCCATTTCCACGCCAAATCGGAATGGTGGGAAAAGGCCCCCGGCAACCCCGTCGGCATCGCCGACCTGGAGGTCGATGCCTATCTGAAGGATCGCCTGCTCGGGCATCGCCCCGATGATGGCTGGCTGTCGGAAGAATGCGCCGATACCGATGAAAGGCTCGGCAAGGGCCGGGTGTGGATCATCGATTCGATCGACGGTACGCGCGATTTCATCCGCGGCCGCACCGGTTGGGCGGTCTCGGTGGCGCTGGTCGAAGCCGGGGAAGTGACCGTCGCAGCGCTCTGTGCCCCGGCGCGCGGGCAATTGTTTGCAGCGCTCAAGGGCCATGGCTCGCAATGCAATGGCAAGCGCCTGCGCGTGTCGGGGCTGGCCAGCCTGCCCGGCATCCGCCTGCCGATCGACGCGGTCAATCTGGCGGCGAGTTTCTGGCCCGAACCCTGGCCGGGCGAAGCGGTGGAAAAGCCCAACAGCCTGGCGCTGCGCATGGCCAAGCTCGCGTCGAACGAAGCCGATGCCTGGGTGGAAGGCCGCAGCATTTCGGAATGGGATGTCGCGGCATCGGCGCTGATCCTCACCGAAGCCGGCGGCACCGTCACCGATCGCGCCGGCGCGCCGCTCGCTTTCAACAAGCCCGTCCCGCTGTTCCACGGCATCGCCGCCGCCACCCCGGCACTGCACGGTGTGGTGCGCGACCGGCTCGACCATGCCCTCAGGGCGCTGGCGGCGCGTCGTCAGCAGAAGGCAGCGGCGGCAGGTCCAGGCGCCTGATCTCGATCTTGGGGCAGCGGTCCATGACGATCTGCAACCCCGCCGCTTCGGCGCGCGCCGCGGCTTCGGGATCGATGACCCCCAATTGCATCCAGATGGCTTTCGCCCCCACCCGGATCGCATCGTCGACGATCGGGCCGACGGCATCCGAACGCCGGAAGATATCGACGATGTCGATCGGCATCCCCAGCTGGTCGAGAGAATCCCAGACATATTCGCCAAGCACATGCTGGCCGGTGATCGCCGGGTTGACCGGGACGACGCGATAGCCCTGATCCTGCAGGAACTGCATGACGCCATGGCTCGGCCGGTCGGGACGGTCGGACGCGCCGACCATGGCGATGGTGCGGGCGCTGGTGAGCAGGGCGGCGATGTCGGCGTCGGTGGTGAGGGGCATGTTCACTCTCCTTGTTGTGCTGCACGAACGCGCGACGGCGACAGGGGTTACAACCCCACCGTAACCGCCACCCCGCGCGCAATCTCGGCGAACACTTCTGCCTGTTTCCCCGTCCCCGGCTGGCCGGCATCGGACGCGGTGCGTAGCGCGATATCGAGCGGCACGCGGCCCAGGAACGGCACGCCCATCGCTGCCGCTTCGGCCTCCGCGCCGCCATGGCCGAAGGGGTCGCTGGCTTCGCCGCAATGCGGGCACAGGTAACCGCTCATGTTCTCGACGATGCCGAGCACCCGCACATCGACTTCGTTGAACATCGACACGGCCCGCCGCGCGTCGATCAGCGCCAGGTCCTGCGGGGTCGACACGATCACCGCGCCATCGGGCTTGAGCTTCTGCGCCAGCGTCAGCTGCACATCCCCCGTTCCCGGCGGCATGTCGATGACCAGCACGTCGAGCACCCCCCAATCGGCCTGTTCGACCATCTGCACCAGCGCCGAACTCGCCATCGGGCCGCGCCAGACGATGGCTTTCTTGGGGTCGGTCATCATCCCCATCGACAACGCCTTGATGCCATGCGCCACCGCCGGCTGGATGCGGTTGCCCTCCAGCCGCGCCCGGCCTTCGATACCGAGCAGGGTCGGCACCGACGGCCCGTAGATATCGGCATCGAGCAGGCCGACGGCATGGCCGGCGCGCGCCAGTGCGACGGCAAGGTTGGCGGCAACGGTCGATTTGCCCACCCCGCCCTTGCCGCTGGCGACCGCGATCAGCTTGCGAATGCCGGCCACGGTCGGCGCCACCGGTTGCGCACCCGGCGCCGGCGCACTGCCGCGATCGGCGGTCAGGATGATCCGCGCGGCATTGACCCCGGCGACGCGGTTGACCGCGACTTCGACGGCGGCCTGCAGGCGTTCCGCCGTCACTCGGTCGAGCCCGTCGACCGACAGCACCAGCCCGACGCTGCCGTCGTCCTTGACGACCAGCCCGGCAGCGCGGCCCGTTGTCGCAATGTTCCCGGCCGCTAGGGGGTCGGCGACCCCGTTGAGTGCCGCTGCGACATCATCCTTGAGCGCCATCGTCGTCATCCTTTTCGTTTTCGCCGGGGCAGCGGCAAGTCGTGCCCTCGCAATCCCGGAACGCGAGTCGTATATAGCGTTGGCGTTCACGATGACGAGACCTGGAAACCGGATGCCCTGGCAAAACAACAATGATGGCGGACCCTGGGGCGAAGGCCCCGATTCCAACCCCGGCAAGGGCGGTGGAGACGGTGACAAGGGCCTGAACGAAGGCGGCAAACCGGTGCGCGGGGATGGTCCGCGCAGCCCTTGGGGCGATGCGCCGGTGCGCAAGCCGCCGGCATCGCGTTCATCGGGCAGCCGCGATTTCGACGATCTGCTGCGGCGCGGCCAGGAAAAGCTGCGCGCCTCGATGGGTGGCGGTGGTGGCGGCGCCGGCGGCAGCAGCTTCGATCCGTTCGGCGGCACCAGCTGGATCTGGATCGCCGGCGCGCTGGTCGCGGCGTGGATCGCTTTTTCGAGCTTCTATCGCGTCGATGCCCAGGAACGCGGCATCGTGCTGCGCTTCGGGCGCTTTGTCGAAACCACCGATCCGGGGCTGCATTTCAAGCTGCCCTTCCCTATCGACACCGTGCTGCTGCGCAAGGTCGAACAGATCAATTCGGTCGATATCGGTGCCACCGAGGGCTCGGCCGAAAACCTGATGCTGACCGGCGACCAGAACATCATCAACCTCGCCTATGCGGTGCGCTGGAAGATCCGCAACCCCGAGCTTTACCTGTTCGAGCTCGCCGAGCCCGAGCAGACGGTGCGCGAAGTCGGCGAATCGGCGATGCGCGCCGAAATTTCCAAGGCGACGCTCAACGATGCCATCGGGCCGCAGCGCGCCCAGATCGCCGAACAGGTGCGCGAACGCATGCAGGAGCTGCTCGACAGCTATCGCGCCGGCATCGAGGTGCGCGGCGTCGACATTAAGCAGGCCGATCCGCCCGCCGCGGTCGACGATGCCTTCAAGGATGTCTCGGCGGCGCAGCAGGACGCGCAGCAATATCTCAACCAGTCGCGCTCCTATGCCCAGCAGCTGATCGCCAGCGCGCAAGGCTCGGCGGCGGCGTTCGATGCCGTCTATGCGCAATATCGCCTGGCACCCGAGGTGACCCGCAAGCGCATGTACCTGGAAACCATGGAGAGCGTTTTGTCCAAGGTCGACAAGACCGTCATCGAGCCTGGCAATGTCCAGGCCTATCTGCCGCTGCCCGAGATCACCAAGCGGGCCCGCGCTGCCGATCCGACCGCGGCGGCGGCCAATTCCACCAATGCGGCGGGGAACTGAGCCATGATCCTGCGCAATCCCATCGCCATCGCGGTGGCGCTATTCGCTATCGTCGTCGTCGCCATGGCGACGCTGTATACCGTGCCCGAAACCAAGCAGGCGGTCGTGCTGCGGCTCGGCAAGCCCGAACGCATCGTCAACGCCTATGATGCCAAGGCGGCCTTCGGTACCTCGGGTGCCGGGCTGGTGGCCAAGGTGCCGTTCATCGAAAACGTCATCTTCGTCGACAAGCGCGTGCTCGATCTCGACATGGAGCAGCAGACAGTGCTGTCGACCGACCAGCTGCGGCTTGTCGTCGATGCCTTTGCGCGTTTCCGCATCACCGATCCGCTGCGCATGGTGCAGACGGTGGGCACCGAAGCCAATGCCGCCGACGCCTTGAAGCGCATTCTGGCGTCCAAGCTGCGCAACGAACTCGGCAAGCAGCCTTTCGCCGCGTTGCTCAGCCCGGAGCGCGGCCCGTTGATGGATGAAATCCAGTCGACGGTGAACCGCCAGGCCAAGCAATATGGCGCCGAAATTATCGATGTGCGCATCAAGCGCGCCGACCTGCCCAGCGGCACGCCGCTCGAATCGGCCTATCTGCGCATGCGCTCGGCCCGCCAGCAGGAAGCCGCGACGATCCGCGCCCAGGGTCTCAAGCAGGCGCAGCTCGTCCGCGCCGGCGCCGATGCCGAGGCGGCCAACACCTATGCCGCCAGCTTCGGCAAGGATCCGGAATTCTATGCCTTCTACCGCGCCATGCAGGCGTACCGGACGACCTTTTCCGACAGCAGCTCGACCGTCATCCTGTCGCCGAACAACGAATTCCTGCGCGAATTCGAAGGCCGGCGCACCAACCGGTGAACGGCGGCATGGTGGTTTTTCCGCAAGGGCGGCGCGCTCGTTCATCGCGGGTTAGGGCTTGCGGCGGCAAAGCAGTACCGATGTTGCCACCACCCCGCCGTTTGCACAGTGTTCCGCCGGCACGGGTAGTGGCCCGCATCCCCCTTCGTTTCGAAGCCTGAAAGGTTCGCCCCACCGTGCGCATTGCCCGCAGCCTCATCCCGACAGCCCTGATGCTCGGTGGCGTTTTTGCCGCCATCATGCCCGTGCAGGCGCAAGCGCCCGCCGCCGTGCAGCCGGCGCAGAACGCCGTTCCGCCGGCGATGCCGATCGCCCCCCCGGGCGGTGCGCCGCGCAGCTTCGCCGATCTGACGGCCAAGCTGACGCCGGCAGTGGTCAATGTCTCGACGACGCAAAAGGTCGCGGTCGGCAAGCTGCGCGGCATCCCGCCGGGCTCGCCGCTCGAAGAATTGTTCCGGCGCTTCCAGGAACAGCAGGGTGAACAGGGTGAACCCGTCACCCGTGAGGCGACCTCGCTCGGTTCGGGCTTCATCATCGATGCGACGGGCTATATCGTCACCAACAACCATGTCATTTCGGCGGGTGAAGGCAAGGGCGATGCGGTGGTCGATACCATCACGGTCACCTTGTCCGATCGCCGCGAATACACCGCCAAGGTCATCGGCCGTGACCCGTTGACCGATCTGGCGCTGCTCAAGATCGAAGCGACCGGCCTGCCCTATGTCAAGTTCGGCAACAGCCAGAGCGCCCGCGTCGGCGATTGGGCGATCGCCATCGGCAACCCCTTCGGGCTCGGCGGCACCGTGACCGCCGGCATCGTTTCGGCGGTGCACCGCAACATCGGTTCGGGCCAGTATGACCGCTACATCCAGACCGATGCCAGCATCAACCAGGGCAATTCGGGCGGGCCGCTGTTCGATCTCGATGGCAATGTCATCGGCATCAACACTGCGATCTTCTCGCCCACCGGGGGCAATGTCGGCCTCGGCTTCTCGATCCCCGCCGAACTGGCCAAGCCGGTCGTCGACCAGCTGCGCGCCACCGGCACGGTGAAGCGCGGCTATCTGGGTGTCGCCATCCAGCCGCTGTCGACCGACATCGCCGCCGGGCTCGGCCTGCCCAAGGACAAGGGCGAGATCGTCGCCAGCGTCGAACCCAATGGCCCCGCCGCCAAGGCCGGGATCAAGCAGGGTGACGTGATCGTCCGCATCAACGGCAGCGATGTAACCTTTGACAACACGCTGTCCTATGTCGTCGCCAACACGCCGATCGGGTCGAGCGTGCCGATCGAGCTGATCCGCGATGGCCAGCGCCGCACGATTTCGGCGACGATCAGCCAGCGCCCGTCGGAAGCCATCGTCCAGGCCCGCGCCGGCCTGACCCCGGATGCCACCGACGACAGCGCCGACACCAAGTCCCCCGCCGCCGAGGCCACCAAGGCCAGCCTCGGCATCACCCTGCAGCCGCTGACCGCGCAGTTGCGCCAGCAGCTGAAGATCCCCGACACGGTCAAGGGTGTCGTCATCGCCGGCATCACGCCATCGAGCGATGCCGCCACCAACGGTCTGCAGCGCGGCGACATCATCCTGCAGATCAACCAGAAGCCGACGACCAGCCCGGCCGAAGCCGCCGCGGCGGTCGATGCCGCGCGCAAGGCCGGCCGCGACACGGTGCTGATGCTCGTCCAGCGCGGCGTCACGCCGCCGCGCTACATCGGCATCAAGCTGATGGCCGAAAAGGCGAAATAACCGGTGGGGGAGGGGCCTTGCGCCGCTCCCCCTTCCGCCCGGTTCAGGCGGTCAGCGCGGCCACCACCGGCGCGAGGTCCGACCGCAGCGGATCGAAGCAGGCCAGCCCGTGCCTGTCCTCATGCGCCCTGAGCAGCCGGGCCGCCGCGTCGGCGCCCATCGCCGCGGTATTGAGCGCGATCCCGCCGAAGCGCGCCACCGGGTTGGTACGCCGTGCCAGCGCCAGATGCAGCGCCATCACCTCATCGAGCGGCGGGATGGCGAAGCCGGGATATTCGTCGATCTCTGTGCGCGCCGGATCGTGGCACAGCACCATGACATCGGGCTGCGAGCCATGCAGCAGCCCGAGCGAGACCGCGGCATAGCCCGGATGTACCAGCGAGCCCTGGCCTTCGATGATGTCCCAATGGTCGGGGGCCGCAGCGGGTGACAGGCTTTCGGCGGCGCCGGCGACGAAATCGGCGACCACGGCATCGATGGCGATGCCGCCGCCGCTGATCATGATCCCGGTCTGGCCGGTGGCGCGGAAGCTTGCGGCATGGCCGGCGGCGGTGAACGCCCGGGTCAGCGCCAGCGCGGTATATTTCTTGCCGAGCGCGCAATCGGTGCCAACGGTGAGGAGCCGCTTGCCGGGGCGCTTCACCCCTGTGCCCACCGGAAAGCGCCGGTCGGCATGGCGGACATCGTGGAGCTGCCGGCCGTGTTGCGCCGCTGCTTCGGCCAGTTCGGGCACGCTGCCCAGCCGCGTGTGCATGCCGCTGACGATATCGAGACCGGCGGCGAGCGCTGCCACCAGCGCCGGCACCCATTCGGGGCGGATCTGGCCGCCGACCGGTGCCACTCCGATCAACAGGCTGCGCGCGCCGGCCGCCACCGCCGCCGCCGGGCCCAGATCGGGCAGCCCGAGATCGACCGCGCAGCCCGGCAGCCGCCATTGCCCGGCGCAGGCTTCCGGCCGCCAGTCGCGCACGCCCAGACCCGTTTTGGCATCGCGCTCCGACGTGACCGCGCCGAGGAAGATCAGATAGGGCAGGCGAATGTCCATGGGTGTCGCTCCGGTGGTGCACTTCCCCCAATGCACCGCCCATGTTAGCCCTGCAACATGCCCAACAAGGTCGCCCAGCAGCTTCGCGAACGCTATGACCGCTTCACCGTCGCCGAACGGATGATCGCCGGCTGGCTGCTCGACAATATGCCGAGTATCCCGTTCGAAACCGCCGCGTCGATCGGTCAACGGGTCGGCGTGTCGGCGATGACGGTGTCGCGCTTCCTGAAATCCATGGGCTATTCGGGGCTGGCGGCGCTCAAGGACGATCTGCGCGGCGAGCTTGGCGATGCCCCCTGGCTGCTGCCGCCCAAGGTCGGCGCCGGGCCGGATTCGCGGCTGCAAGCCGAAACCGCCGCCATCGCCGATGTCTATCGCCTCGCGCAGACGCCGGAATGGGCCGCCATCGTCGCGCTGCTCGCCACCGCGCCCAATGTCTATGTCGCCGGCTTCCAGAGCGAGCGCGGGCTGGCCTCGGGCTTTGCGCACCAGTTGCTCTATGTTCGCCCCGGGGTGCACAGCATGGATGGCGGCTCGGGCCTGTATGCCGAAGTGCTCGAGGCGAGCCCGCGCGATGTCTTCGTGCTCGTCGATATCCGGCGCTATTCGCGGCATTTCCGCCTGCTCGCCGAGCGCGCCGTGGCGGCGGGCGTGCCGGTGGTGGTGGTCACCGACCCCTATTGCCCCTGGGCGCGCGACCTGACTCCGCACATCCTCGCCGCCGAAGTCAGCCTCGGGCATTTCTGGGACATGGATACCGCGCTGGCGTCGCTGCTCAATTTGCTCGCCGATGATGTCATGCGGCGGATCGGCACCGCGAAGGTCCACGCCCGGCTGGCGCTGCTGTCGGACCGCTACAGCGAGTTCGTGGGGTTCCAGCAGAAGCTGCCGGGGAAATAGGCGTTAGAGCCCATAGACGACACAGGCATCATCGGTCAGCGGCAGCAGCGGCGGTTGCAGGCTGACTTCGACCTGCGGCGATTCAATGCGCTTTTGCGCGGTGACGCTGATGGGCGAGGCCATCTCCATCGACTGCCGGGCATAAGCCACATCGGTGCGCCGCTCGGCATTGTTGCTGTAGCCCGGCCAGCCGGCGAGCACATCGGTACGGCAGGCCCGCCCGGTCGGATCGATGACCTTGACCCCGCCCAGCCGTGCGCCCGCCGCTTCGGCGGCCTGCCGCGCCCGGCGGGCGGCATCCTTGACGGCTTCGGTCTGCAACCAGGTCTTGGTGGCATTATCGGGTTCGAGGCTGAAATTCACCGTTTCGATCCATTCGGGCCTGGCGGCGACCACCGCGGCATAGGCGGGTTCCAGCGCCGCCAGGTCGCGCACATCGAGCTCGATCCGCGCCGTGACCGCATAGCGCTCGATCTTGTCGGGGCGGGCGTTGGTCTGCATGTTCCCTTCCTTGTCGCGATACTGCTCGTACAGCGGCTGGGTCTCGAAGGTCGTCGCGATGCGCACCCGGTCGGCGCCCGATTTGCGCAGCGCCGCATCGATGCCGCGCACCTTGGCAGCGGCGTCGGCAAGCGCCGCATCGGCGGTCTTGGCAACCGCGTTGAAACTCGCCGAGAAACTCGCGCGGTTGGCGGCGATTTCGGTGCGCACCATGCCGACCGAGGCGATCACCGGCTCGCGCATCCACCATGGCGCCGGCACATTGCGCGCGCCGATTTCGGCCGGCGGCACCTGCGCCAGCACCGGGGTTGCCGCTGCCAGCAACATCACGCCCATCAATAGCCGCATCGCGTCACTCCGTTGAAACCTGTCGCCGACTATCGCCGTCAACGCCGGCGCCGGCAATCCCGACCGCAAATCGTCGCAGCCGCTGGCCTTTGGCGTCGGATCGGCGCAGGCTTTCCCCGTTCTCTTTTTCGTGAAAGATCCACCATGCGCCTGTTCATCGCCGCTGCCACGCTTGCCCTCGGCCTTGCAGCCCCCGCGCTTGCCGCGCTGCCGGTCGGCGCCACCGCCCCCGATTTCACCACGCAAGCGAGCCTGGCCGGCAAGCCGATGCCCTTCAACCTCGCCGCCGCGCTGAAAAAAGGCCCGGTCGTCCTGTATTTCTTCCCGGCAGCCTTCACCACCGGCTGCACCGCCGAAGCCCATGAATTCGCCGAAGCCACCGACAGCTTCGAAAAGCTCGGCGCCACCGTTGTCGGGGTGTCGGCCGATGATATCGAAACGCTCAACCGCTTTTCGGTCGAGGCCTGCCGCAACAAGTTCGCCGTGGCCGCCGGTAGCGCCAAGGTGATCGCCGATTATGACGTCAAGCTGATGCCGCTGGTCGCCAAGTCGAACCGCACGTCATACGTCGTCGCGCCCGATGGCAAGATCGCCTTTGTGCACAGCAACATGAGCTACAAGGGCCATGTCGAGATGACGCTGGCGGCGGTGCAGGCCTGGCACGACGCACAGAAGAAGTAGCGGTCGAAACGCCCTCCCCGCCGGGAGGGCTCTACCCCCGCCGGATATACTGGATGGCGCTGCCGTCCTTGCCCTTGAAGCGCAGGCCGGCCCAAGTCGGCTGGCTGTCGTACCACATGTCCATGTCGACCTCGCCCGACAGGATGAAACGGTTGGCGCGGATGCTGCCGGCGCCGGCGGTGGCCACCGTTTCCACACCCTGCGGCGCGACACGCGGGCGCACCAGCTTGCCATCCTGGGTGTTGATCCACGGGCCGTCGAGTTCGCGGCGGTTCCAGTGCGTCGCCGGCAGCGCGTTGGCCGGCGCGATGTAGCGCGGCACGCCGGTGGCTTCGACGAAGAAGCCCTGCGGCCCGCGGCGGCCCGCCACGCTGAACGCCTTGCCATTGTCGTCGGTGGTGGTGTCGAGCGCCACGACCTGGTCGCCCGTCCAGCGCTCGATCGCCGTGTGCTTGTAGCGGAACAGCGTGATGAACGCTGCCTTGAAGACCATCTCGACCGCCACCCGGACGACGAGATTGTCACCATTGCGCTCGAAGGTCAGGTTGTGGGTGCCGAAAGTCTTGCCGTTGCGCACCACGTTGAACGCCAATTTGTTACCCGGCGGTACCGGCAGTGCGGCGCGGGCGGCACCGGGCAGCGCTGCCAACAGCGCGCCGCCGGCGATGATGGCGCGACGATCGAGGTGATGATCCCTGTTCGACATGTGACTCTCCCGCCTGGTTTTGCCTATCGATACGCAGCGGCCATAGCGCAAGTTGCAGCGTAATGCACCGGGCAGGTGGTTACAGCCCGGTCAGTTTCGCGGTCAGGTCCCACAACCGCGCGCCGCGCGCCGCATCATTGGCCTTGGCCGACAGCGGCTGGGCAAAGGCTTCGCGGCCTTGCCTCTGCCGGTTGCCCCAGCTCCAGTGCACGCCCGATCGGGTGAAGCGCGGGTCGGCGACGACATCGGCGACGCGTTCGCCCGACAGCGGCTGGCTGACATAGCCCTTGGTGATGTTCTTCTGGAACCAGGGGAAGATCTTGCGGAACAGCGGCGGCGCGTGGCGGAACAACGGCGTTTCGGCGACACAACCGGGGTAGAGCGTCGCGAACACGATGCCGGTCTGTTCATGGAAGCGGCGGTGCAGTTCGCGGTTCATGATCATCGTGCACAGCTTGCTGTCCTTGTAGGCCTTGCCGGGCTTGAAGGCCTTGCCGTCGATCATCGCGACGGGGGCGAGGAAGCCGGTTTCCAGCCCTTGCAAGTCGCCAAGGTCGGCCGGCGCCGGGATCGGCACCTTGCCACCGAATTCCTCCGAATTGGCGGTGACGGTGCCCAGCGTCACCAGCCGCGGCGCCCTGGCTTCCCCCAATTTGGCGAGCAGCAGGTTGGCGAGCAGGAAATGCCCGAAATAATTGGTGGCGACGCTGATCTCGAACCCTTCGGGGGAACGGATCGGCGCCTGCGCACGCGGCAGATAGACCGCGGCGTTGCAGACCAGCGCATCGAGCGGCAGGCCGGTGGCGCGGAATTCGGCGACAAAGCCGCGCACGCTGGCCTGCGAGCCCAGATCGATGTGCAGCAACGTGCGATTTTCAGCCGCAATGCCGATCTCGGCCGCCGCAACTTCGGCCTTGGCGAGATCGCGGCAAGCCATGACGACGTGCCAGCCGCGCGTGGCCAGCGCCTTGGCGGCCCAGAGTCCGACGCCGGAGGACGCGCCGGTGATGATGACGACTGGTGCGACAGGCGAAATTGCCATGCTGTTATCCCCGATGTCCTGGCCCCGAACCCGCGATTCCATGCCGCAACCCCGGCGGATCGGCAAGCCGGCTTGACCGCGGCCGGGGCGGCAGCACAGGGTGGCGCCATGCAGATGCTTGCCGATTTCCTGAAGCGTGTCACCCCGCCGCAAACCCCGGCGCTGGTCATCCGCCGCGCCGCGCTCACCTCCAATCTGGCGGCGCTGCAAACCGCCTGCGATGCCGCCGGGGTGCGGCTGCGTGCGCATGGCAAGATGCACAAATGCAGCACGCTGGGGCGGCTCCAGGTCGCCGGCGGCGCGGTCGGCCTGTGCTGCCAGACAGTGGGGGAGGCCGAGGCCTTTGTCGCCGGCGGCATCGGCGATGTGCTCGTCACCGCGCCGATCCCGGGCTGGGGCTGGCCGCGGCTGGCGGCGCTGGCGGGGCGGGCGCGCGTCGCCGCGGTTGTCGATTCGGCGGCGCAGGTGGCAGCGGCGGCGGGCTCGGGGCTGGCGCTGTATGTCGATATCGATCTTGGCCAGCACCGCGCCGGGGTGACGCCTGAAATGGCGCTGGCGCTGGCCCGCGTGATCGGCGCGACCGACGGCGTGCGCTTCGGCGGCCTCCAGGCCTATTGCGGGCATATCCAGCACATTGCCGACCTTGCCGCGCGCCGCGCCGCCCATGCCGCCGCGTCGGCGCGGCTGGCGGCGGTGGTGGCGGATTTCGTCGCGGCGGGCCTGCCGCCGCCCATCGTCACCGGGGGCGGCACCGGCACCAGCGCGCTCGATCTGGCGGGCGGCGTCTATACCGAAATCCAGGCCGGCAGCTATGCGCTGATGGATGTCGAATATGGTGCCTGCGACGGCCCCGATGGCGACTGGCCGTTCCAGCCGGCGCTGTTCGTCGCCGCCAGCGTGGTGTCGGCCCAGCACAAGGCGTTCGTCACCTGCGATGCCGGGTTGAAGGCATTCCACAGCGATGGCCCGGCGCCGCGTGTCGTCGCCGGGGCGGTAGCGGGCAGCCGCTGGCGATCACAGGGCGATGAACATGGCGCCATCATCCACCCCGATTTTCAGGAACGCTTGCGCAACGCCGCCGACCCGGTGGCCATGGTCGATGCCATCGATGTCGAAGCCGCGCCCGCCGGCGCTCCGGCCGAAGGCATGCTGGTCTGGCTGCAACCCGGCCATGTCGACCCGACGGTGGCGCTGCACGATGCCTATTGGGTCGCCGATGAAGCCGGCAACCTCGAACGCTGGCCAATCGATGCCCGGAGGATGAGCGCATGAGCCATTGGAAGCTGGGCATCATCGGCGGTTCGGGGCTCTATGCCCTTGATGCGCTGGAAAATCCGGTCTGGCAGGCGGTCGAAAGCCCGTGGGGCGCGCCGTCCGACGCGGTGCTGACCGGGCATATCGGCGGGGTGGAGCTCGCCTTCCTGCCGCGCCATGGCCGCGGCCATCGCGTGCCCCCGCACCTGCTCAACGCCCGCGCCAATATCGATGTGCTGAAACGGCTCGGCTGCACCGATGTGCTGGCGATATCGGCGGTCGGATCGTTGCGCCAGGATCATGCGCCGGGGGATTTCGTCATGGTCGACCAGTTGATCGACCGCAGCAGGGGTCGGCCGTCGACGTTCTTTGAAACCGGCATGGTCGCGCATGTACCGATGGCCGATCCGGTCTGCCCGCGGTTGACCGCGCTGGTGGCCGCAGCGGCGCGCGCGGCGGGCGCCGTGGTGCATTCGGGCGCCACCTGCCTCGTCATGGAAGGCCCGCAATTTTCGACCCGCGCCGAAAGTCGCCTGTACCAGTCCTGGGGTTGCGACATCATCGGCATGACGGCGTGCCCGGAGGCCAAGTTGGCGCGCGAGGCCGAGCTGCCCTACGCGTTGCTCGCCATGGTCACCGATTATGACTGCTGGCACGATGGCGGCGATGTCGATGTCACCGAGATCATCCGGGTGATGACCGCCAATGCCGCGATTGCCCGCGCGGCCGTCGTGGCGCTGGTGCAGTCGCTACCGGCGGCGCGCGCCGCGTCACCGATCGACACGGTGCTCGATACCGCGCTGATCACCGCGCCCGAAGCGCGCGACCCGGCGATGCTGGCGCGGCTGGAGGCGATCCTGCGGCGGGTGAACGCCGCCGGCTGACGCTAGTCCGGCTTTGCCGCGATCAGCTTCGGTGCTGTCGCGAACGGCTTGATGCCGAAATCGGGGTAGATTTCGCTGGGGAAATAGACCGTGCCGTCCTTCACCACCATGCGGATCGCCTTGATCGCCTTCAGGTCCTTGACCGGGTCCCCCGCGATCAGGAAGAAATCCGCCAGCTTGCCCTTCTCGATCGAGCCGAGCCGGTCGCCCTGGCCCACATAAGTCGCGGTTTCGAGCGTTGCCCGCGCCAGGATTTCGGCCGGGGTGAAGCCGGCCTTCTGATACAGCTCCAGTTCGCGGTGATAGCTGAACGAG
>JBILPK010000161.1:0-7606 GCA_044373875.1 Polymorphobacter sp. | reverse complement strand
CTTGCGGGTCGCCTCGGTCAGGATCGCTTCGCGGACCTTGTTCTCGAAACCCGAATAGGCATGGATGATGTACCAGCGCGACATGTTGGTCCTTAACCTTAAGCAGCGAGGCTGAGCAGGAATTTGACGATCCGGCCCAGCACCTGATCGATCCCGACGAAGAACACCGACAGCAGCGACGTCATGATCAGCACCATGATCGTCATGCGCACGGTTTCGGGCAACGTCGGCCACGTCACCCTGGCGATTTCGGCACGCACCTGGCGCACAAATTCGCCGGGGGTCACCCGGGGCTTTGGTGCGGTCGGAACCGGCTTCGCCTTCACGTCGATTGCCATCGAATCACTTACTCTTGTCGAATCAAACCACAACAAACACCAATATCCGGCTGTTGCCCCGTGTTACCGGGGCGGACAACCGGTGCCCGATCGGATTGGCCCGACCCGGCCGATCCCTTGCAAGTCTGTCGCCGGCCTCGCTTTTTCAAGCGGGACTGGCAGGAGTGGAGGGGCTCGAACCCCCGGCCCTCGGTTTTGGAGACCGATGCTCTACCAACTGAGCTACACTCCTAGGGTCGGGCTGCGGGCTATACCGATGGCTTCGGGGCAGCGCAAGGGCGGTAACGGGCGCGGGGCAACTGTGGCCGTCCCGAAAGGTTGAAACCCGCGGCGTCGCGCTGTAAGCGAAGCCCGGCGTCAGCGCCGCGGGTATAGCTCAATGGTAGAGCACTAGCCTTCCAAGCTTGTGATGCGGGTTCGATCCCCGCTACCCGCTCCAGCGCGTTCCCTGCCCTCGTGCCAACAAATATCCGCCCTAATCCGCCTTTGTCCGCGCCGTTTCAGCCAGGGTGCAGCACGGAGATGGGCAATGACGATGGATATGGGTCGGCTGGTGGCAGACGTGACGGCCGCGCCCCCCGGCAGCCCCGCCCTCCTCTGGTTCGACCAGATCCGCGCGCTGCTGCTGGCCACCGGCCTGCCGCCGCAGCCCGATGTCTATGACTTGTTGTGGCGCTATGTCCGCGATGAAAACCACGATCTCTCGCTGGCGGTCGACACCGCCATCACCCATGGCGCGCTCGATCTTGCCGCGATCACCGCGCTGCGCCGCGCCCACTGCGGCGAGGTCGGCCGCGCCGATGTCCAGGCGCTGGTCGAGGCGGCACACGACCAGGCCGAAGCCCTGACCCACCGCATCGAAGCCGGGCGCACCGACCTCGCCGATTACGGCCGCGCCATTGCCGATGGCGGCGCCGCGCTGGGCAGCCCGCTCGACGCCAACGGGCTGGCTGCGCTGCTCGAACAGCTTGGCGCCGCGACGGCGACCATGCAGTCCGCCAATGCCCGGCTGGAAGGCGAACTTGCCACCGCCGCCACGGAGGCACGCGCGCTGTCGGAAAAGCTTGGCGCCGCCGAACGCGCCGCGATCACCGACCATTTGACCGGCGTGCTCAATCGCCGCGGCACCTTCGAAACACTCCAGCGGTTGCAGGGTGAAACCCGCGCCTCGGGGCAGAAACTATCGGCTGCCATGCTCGATATCGACCATTTCAAGCGCTTCAACGATCGCGTCGGCCATGCCCTGGGCGATGACGTGCTGCGCTTTGTCGCCCGCCATGTCGCCGATCGAATCGCCCCCGCCGGCGGCATCGTCGGCCGGCTGGGCGGGGAGGAGTTCGTCACGTTGCTGCCCGACCAGGATGTCCGCACTGCCGCGGCGATCATCGACCGCGTCCGCGCCGAACTCGCCGGCCAGATCATCCGCAATGCCGGCAATGGAGCGAGCATAGGGCGGATCAGTTTTTCAGCCGGAGTCGCCGGCGATCGCCCCGACGATGACGCCGACAGCTTGATCGATCGCGCAGACAAGGCGCTGTACAGCGCCAAGCGCATGGGCCGCGACCGGGTGGTGCCCGACAGGAGTTGAACGACCGGTGTTTAACGGCGAGCAGCAAAAAAGTTGACACCCGCCGCCCCATTCGCCACTAGGCCCGCTCTTTCGTGCGCCAAGCGAAAGTCCCGTGGAGGGGTGGCCGAGCGGTCAATGGCAGCAGACTGTAAATCTGCCGGGTTTTCCCTACGTTGGTTCAAATCCAACCCCCTCCACCATTTCCGCCTTCCCTGATATCGCGCTTTTCGTGACATCCCGTCGCGAAACCGCCCCATGTCAACGCGTTGGGCGTGCTCGCCATGGCGCCGTCGCGATGGCTTGTGCATCTTCACCTTCTCGTTGAGGAGAAAATGATGCGCTTGTACCAGACCTGCCTGATCGGCCTCGCCTTGGCCGTTACCACGACCGCCGGCGCGCAGACGCCGCCGACGGTGAAGACCGGCGACACGATTTTCGACACCAGCGGCGGCGAAATCGGCAAGGTCGCCGCGATGTCGGGCGATTCGGCGATCGTCGATACCGGCAGCCACAAGGTCGCGATTCCGGCCAACGCCTTCGGCGCCGGCGCCAAGGGCCCGGTGCTGTCCGCCACCAGGGCGCAGGTCGATGATTTCGGCGCGCAGGCCGATGCAGCGGCAGCCGCCGCGCTCGCCGCGGCGCTGAAGCCCGGCACCATCGTCCATGGCGTCAACGGCGCCACGCTCGGCACTGTCACCAGCGTCGCCGACAGCCTTGTCGAGGTGCAAACCCCCAAAGGCGCGGTCAAGCTGCCCCAGGCGGCCTTCATCGCCGACGGCACGGCGTTGAAGATCGGCATGAACGAAGCCGAGTTCGATGCCGCCGTGACAGCAGCGACGGAAGCCCGTTAAATCGGGCCGACGATGTCGCTGCATGACACGCAGCGATTTGCACGCTAAGCCCTCGGCCCATGGGACGCAGACCAGTCACGAAAAATCATGGGCCGAAGAGCACATACCCACGCCTGTATGGTCGCCACGCGGTGTTCGCGGCGCTCGACAACCCGGAACGCCTGTTCCGCAAGCTCTATCTGACGCCGCAAACCGCCAAGACCGTGGTCATCCCCAAGGGGCTCAACGTCCAGTATGGCGATGACCATGATCTGGGCCGGCTGGTGCCGCCCGATGCACCGCACCAGGGCTTCGTGCTCGAGGTCGAGCCGCTCGAATCGGTCTGGCTCGGCGATATCCTCGCCGATGCCGCGCGCGATGGCGAAAACCGGCCGATCATCGTGCTCGACCAAGTCACCGATCCGCACAATGTCGGCGCCATCATGCGCAGCGCCGCCGCGTTCAACGCCCGCGCGCTGGTGACCCAGGACCGTCACGCCCCCGGCGAATCGGGTGTGCTGGCGCGATCGGCCTCGGGCGCGCTCGAAACGCTGAAATGGAGCCGGGTCGTCAATCTCGCTCGCGCGCTCGACGAAATCGGCGAAGCCGGCTTCTGGCGCATCGGGCTCGACGGCACCGCCAGTGCCGAGCTCGAATCGGCCATGGCCAAGACCCAGCCGTGCCTGATCCTCGGCGCCGAGGGCGAAGGCATGCGGCCGCTGACCCGCGAGCGCTGCGATCAACTCGCCAAGCTGCCGATCAGCGATGCGATGGAAAGCCTCAACGTTTCCAACGCCGCGGCCATCGCACTTTATGCGGCGGCGCGGCGCGGCTTGTGACCGGTCAGCTGATGGATTTGTAGACCGTCAGCCCGAGCACGAACAGGATCACCGCGATCGCGATGAAGACCCAGAACAACAGCTTGGCTATGCCCCAGGCAGCGCCGGCGATCCCGCCGAAACCGAGGATGCCCGCCACCAGCGCGATAACGGCGAAAATTGCGGCCCATTTCAACATGACGCGAACTCCGTTCGATACAATTATATCACAACGGTGGCTGCCCCGCGATGTTCCCGATCAATAGCTCTCGCTGTCATAGACCTTCGAGAGATCGCCACCCCAGGCGCCTTCGTACAGCGCCAGCATGCGATCGGCATTGGTCAGCCCCGATGCCGCGATCTCGCGCAACGGGTTGAGGAAACCCTGTTCGGTATCGCCCATCTTGTTGAGGCGGGCGCGGCGCGCCAGCCCCTTGTCGGCAATGTCGAGCACAGCCTTGGCGAGATCCTGCAACGTGCCGCCATTGGGGCTGGCGGCCTGCAGCGCCAGCCGCGGCACTTCGGCGCGCAGCCGGTCGTGATCGGCCGGCGTCCAGCCCTTGACCAGTTGCCACGCCGCATCGAGCGCGACATCGTCATAAAGTAGCCCGACCCAGAAGGCCGGCAGCGCGCAGATGCGGTCCCAGCGTCCGCCATCGGCGCCGCGCATCTCGAGATAGCCCTTCAGCCGCACTTCGGGGAAGGCGGTCGACAGATGGTCCTTCCAATCGCCGAGGCGGGGCTTTTCACCGGGCAGCACGCTCAGCTTGCCATCGAGAAAATCGCGGAACGACAGGCCGGCGGCATCGATATATTTGCCGTCGCGGTAAACGAAGTACATCGGCACATCGAGCGCATAATCGGTGTAGCGCTCGAAGCCGAAGCCATCCTCGAAGACGAAGGGCAGCGTGCCCGTTCGCGCCGGGTCGGTATCAGTCCAGATATGGCTGCGGAAACTCTTGAAGCCGTTCGGCTTGCCTTCCGTGAACGGTGAATTGGCGAACAGCGCGGTGGCCAGCGGCTGCAAGGCCATGCTGACCCGGAACTTCATCACCATATCGGCTTCGGAGGCGTAATCGAGGTTGGTCTGGATCGTGCAGGTGCGCAGCATCATGTCGAGCCCCAGCCCGCCCACCTTCGGCATGTGCGCCCGCATGATGACATAGCGCCCCTTGGGCATCACCGGCAGCTCGGCACGCGTCTTGTCGGGCCAGAAACCGAGCGACAGGAAGCCGAGCCCGAGCCGGTCACCGATTTCGCGGCATTGCACGAGGTGGCGGTTCGATTCGGCGCAGGTCTGGTGGATGGTTTCGAGCGCCGCACCCGACAATTCAAACTGGCCGGCGGGTTCGAGGCTGATCGCGCCGTCGGCACCGTTCAGTGCAATGACGTTGCCGCCTTCGAAAACCGGTTGCCAGCCATAGGCTTCCATACCCTTGAGCAAGTCGCGGATGCCGCCGGGCTCGTCGTACGAGGGCGCGCGCCGGTCGGCGAGGCGATAGACGAACTTTTCATGCTCGGTGCCGATGCGCCAGTCGGCGAGCGGCTTGTTGCCCTTTTCGAACACCCCGACCAGCTGATCGCGGGATTCGATGGGGGCATTGTCGCCCGTCGCGGAGAGAGGATTGCTCATGCCCTGCCTCTACCCGCCCGGCGGCGGCGGCGCAATTGAGCGATGCCTGGATCGCCATCTCGACGCGCACGCCAAAGCTTCACAGGGTCGGGGTGCTATCGGAAAGCAACCGACCGTGCTGCGCCCCGCCCTGCGCCCGCCTGCCGGCCAGCAGCACGAGCGCCACCGCCAGCCCCAGGTGCAGCACGACGGTGGCGTCGAACGGCAGCATGGAGCGGGCCGCGGCGGCGCCCATGCCGATGATCATCGCGGCGGCGCCCACCATGCCACCGATGCTGTGCCGCTGGACCATCGTCACGGCGATCAGCACGGCGGACGCCAGCGCCACGCCCGGCGACCAGCCGGCGACGCCGAACACCGTCACGGCAATGCCGATGCCGCCGGCAAACAGGACCGCCCGCGCCGCCCCGGCAAAGCTGGTGGCGACCGGATCATCGGGCCAGCGCAGCACCCAGGCGAGCAGTGGAAAGGCCGCCACCGCCGACAGCAGCGAGGCGAAACGGTGCGGCCCGCCCAGCACATCGACCCCCGAAAAGCGCAGCACCCCCAGCGTCGCGGCCAGCCCGATCAGCAGCGCCGCCAGCCCCAGCCCGGGCTGCTTTGCGATCCTTGTCACCACCAGCCAGCTGCAGACCAGCGCCAGCACCAGGTCCGATGCCGCCGCCCCGTTCATTCGGCGAGCGCCGCGCGCGCCGCCGCCGGCTGCGACCGCCACGTCCAGACGAGGCAGCAGCCCAGCGCCGCGATCATCAACACCCGTGCCGGCAGCGGTGTCGCCAGGGTGAACCAGGCCGGCGACACGATGATCGCGGCGATCACCGCCACCAGCCGCAGCGCCTCTATTCGAAACGCTGCTCGAGCGCCGTCAAGCAGACCGCCGATCGTCACCGCCGACCCCAGGATGACCGCAGCATAGGCCAGCCGCATCGCCATCGGCAATTGCGCCTGCACCATCAGGAAATGCACCAGCATCAGGTTGAGCGCGACGAAATGCGCCACCGCATAGCGCCGTACTTCGACGAGCGAGGCGCGGTCATGGCGCACGAAGGCCGCCGCCTCGAACGGACGGACATGTTCGTCGTGCCACCCCCCCGGCGGGGCGAGCCAGACGTGGAGTTTCTGCCGCCATCCCGGCACTTGCGCCGCCTGGGCGGCGAGATCGGCATAATGGTGGAGGTTGACCCAGAGCGGATTGAAGCTGCCAACCGGCTTGCGCACGCCATAGACGACCTTTTCGGCGGCGCGTTCATCGGCATAGGTGCCGAACAGCCGGTCCCAGATGATGAAGATGCCGCCGTAATTGCGGTCGATGCAATAATCATTCTGGCCATGGTGGACCCGGTGATTCGACGGCGTGACGATGATCCCTTCCAGCCAGCCGAGCCGCCCGATCAGTTCGGTATGCACCCAATACTGGTACAATAGATTGGTCAGGCCGACGATGGCGAGCATGGCCGGCGGCACACCGATCACCGCCAGCGGCAGAAAGACGATCCAGCCGAACAGCCCACCGGTGCTCGACTGGCGCAGCGCCGTAGACAGGTTGAAATGTTCGGAGCTGTGATGGACGATATGCGCTGCCCACATGATGCCGACTTCATGGCCAAGCCGGTGCGCCCAGTAATAGCCGAAATCATAAAGTAGCAGCGCCAGCACCCAGAGCAGTGGATTATCGGTCGGCCAGGCGACAAGCGCGAACTTCTGGAAGACCAGCACATAGATGGAAAAGGTCAGCAGCTTGGTGAACACGCCGGCGATCTGGCTGAGCACCCCGGCGTGCAGGCTGGTGACGGCATCGGGAACGTCATAACCCGGCAGCCCGCGCCGGCGCAGCAGCCAGGCCTCGACCACCATGGTCAGCAGGAACACCGGAAAGGCGAAGATGATCGGGTTCATGGCGGCGTCAACCGATAATCGAGATCGTAATAATGCTTGCCGCCTTCGATGCGGATGACGAGCGTGCCGCTGATTCCCGCCAACCCGCCGCTGCCGCTGTCGGGGACGATCGTCACCCGCAATTCGGGCTTGCCGCGGTCCATCACCCCCAGATGCGCCAGCGCGAAGCTTCCGGCCCTGCCATCGAGCATGCCGGTTACCCGCTCGATCAGCACATAAGCCGCCGAGTTGGCAACGCCACCCGCGCCGGTCAGCATCTCGCCCTGCGCAACCGCGGTCAACGGGCCGGCAAAGCGCTTGGCAACCGTCATCCGGCCGAGCGTCACGCCATCGGCGGTGTCATTCGCAGCAATCGTGATAGTTACCTCGAAGGTACCGCTGGCGTTCTGCATGACCGCCTCCCCAAGCGCCGGCGCCGCCGACATGAGCAGCAGCGCGGCCAAAATGTTTCGCATATGTTCGCTCCCCCGACCCTTCTACTTCGCATAGTGCCATCGTCAACGGCAACATGTTAGGCTTTG
>JBILPK010000338.1:0-2632 GCA_044373875.1 Polymorphobacter sp. | reverse complement strand
CCCGCGCGCACCGCCGCCTCGACCACCGGATGCCGCCCGGCCTCGACATGAAAGGCGCAGGTGGCATCGACGCGCGGGCGTACCCAATTCTCGGTCGCGGCAAGCTCCGCCAGCGCCGTGGCCACGTCGATCCGCGCCAACGCCGCCGCGGTGCCGCTGATCGCGGCTGCCTCGGCGAGCACCAGCGCCCGCAGTTCTTCCAGATGCGCGGCTTCGGCGGCGAGCGCATGGTCCCCCGCCTGGGCGATCGTTGCCGCCAGCGCCGACAGATCGATGCTGCCGAAACGCACGACACCCGCCAGCGTCTGGCGATGGATCAGCCCCGAATCGGCGCGCAGCAGCGGATCGGCGAACTTTGCCGCGACTTCGATATGATAGCCCAGCACGCCATTATGGCGGATCTTGAGCGCCGCCACGCCCGTCTCGCCGCGCAGCCGAGTTTCGAGCGCCACCACCGCGCTGCGCCCGTCGCGCGCGGTCTCGCGCAACGCATCGAGCGCCGCGTCATGCCCCGGCGCAATCGCTCCGCCAGCGCCGGCATCATGCGGCGGTTCCGCCACCAGCGCGCGCGCCAGCGCCTCGACCAGCCCGCCATGGCCGCCGATGCCCGCCAGCGTTTCGGGCAGCAACGGCGGCGTATCGAGCGCCGGCTGCGCCAGCTGCGCCTTGAGCGCGAGCGCCAGCGCCAGCCCGTCGCGCAGCTGCCCGAGATCGCGCGGGGTCCAGCGTCCCACCGCCAGCCGGCCGAGCGCCCGCGCCACATCGGGCATCGCCGCCAGCGCCTCGCGCACCCGGCCGCGGCGCAACGCATCATCGGCGAACCAGCCGACGAGATCGAGCCGCGCGCCGATCGCCCCGGCATCGGTCAGCGGCGCCGACAGGTCGGCCGCGAGCAGCCGCCCGCCGCTCGCCGTAACGGTGCGGTCGACGACCGCCTCCAGGCTGCCGGCGCGGCCACCGCCGGCGCCGCGGGCGAGTTCGAGGCTGGAACGGGTGGCGGCGTCGATCGCCATGGTGCTGCCCGGCAGTTCGGGACGCGGCGGGGTGAGCAGCGGCACCGCGCCCTTGGCGGTCGCCTCGACATAGGCGAGCAGCGCGCCGGCAGCAGCGATCTCGGCGTCGCTGAAATGCCCGAAGCCATCGAGCGTCGCGACGCCGAAGCGCGCCTTCAGCGCCGCCTCCCCGCGGGCGGGGGTAAAATCGAGCGGCGGTCGCGGCGTCGCGGCGATCTCGTCCCAGCCATCGGGGGCGATCACTTCGGCGGGCGCCAGCCGCGCCAGTTCGGCAGACAGTTCGCCGCCCATGCAGGCGCGGGTCGCAAAGGCGCCGGTCGACAGGTCGCACCATGCCAGCCCCGCCGGCGTGCCCGGCGCCACCGCCGCCAGCCAGTTCGAGCGCCGGGGATCGAGCAGCTGCGGCTCGGTGAGCGTTCCCGGCGTCACCACCCGGGTGATCGCGCGGCGCACGATCGACTTGCCGGGGCGCTTCTTCGCCTCGGCCGGGTCCTCCATCTGTTCGGCGATGGCGACGCGGTGGCCGCCCTTGATGAGCCGCGCCAGATAGGCTTCCATGGCGTGCTGCGGCACCCCGCACATCGGAATCGGCACGCCGGCGTGTTCGCCGCGTTTGGTCAGCGCGATATCTAGCGTCGCGGCAGCAGCGGCGGCATCGTCGAAAAACAATTCGTAGAAATCGCCCATGCGGAAGAACAACAGGCAATCGGGCGCCTCGTCCTTCAACGCCAGATATTGCGCGATCATCGGCGAGGCGGCGGCAGGAGCTGGAACCATGGTCACAAGCCGGTGTTAGCGCCGATAGCGACGGGCGTGAAGCAGCCGCAGCGGCGCGGCCGGCGCAATCGTTGACGCGACGAGGGTTTTGCTTGCGGCCATAGGGTGCGACACTTATCGTCAACGCCAAAGCGGGGAACCAGAACATGTCGAGCGAACGCACGTCGGATTCGGAAAAAAGCGATTTCGGGGATCGCGAAGCGCTTGCCTTCCACCGCATGGGGCGCCCCGGCAAGATCGATATCATCGCCTCCAAGCCGATGGCGACCCAGCGCGACCTGTCGCTGGCCTATTCGCCCGGGGTCGCCGCCCCGGTGCGCGCCATCGCCGCCGATCCCGATGCCGCCTATGATTACACCATCAAGGGCAACCTTGTTGCCGTCATCACCAATGGCACCGCCATCCTCGGGCTCGGCAATCTCGGCGCGCTGGCCTCCAAGCCGGTGATGGAGGGCAAGGCGGTGCTGTTCAAGCGCTTCGCCGACATCGATTCGATCGACATCGAACTCGCCACCGAAGACGTGACGCGCTTCATCGACGCCGTCGAGCTGATGGAGCCGAGTTTCGGCGGCATCAACCTTGAAGACATCAAGGCGCCCGAATGCTTCATCATCGAAACCACGCTGAAGGAGCGGATGAACATCCCGGTCTTTCACGATGACCAGCATGGCACCGCCATCGTCGCCGCCGCCGGCATGATCAACGCGCTCCACCTGACCGGGCGCAAGGCCGAGGATGTGAAGATGGTGGTCAACGGCGCCGGTGCCGCGGCCATCGCCTGCACCGAGCTGATCAAGGCCTATGGCGTCCGCCACGTCCTGATGTGCGACACCAACGGGGTC
>JBILPK010000160.1:0-7625 GCA_044373875.1 Polymorphobacter sp. | reverse complement strand
GCGACACGGCGAGAGGCTCGACGGTAGAGGCTTACTGGCCGACGTCCTGCCATCAGTCGACCGGTGGTTGTGGAACTCAGTGAACCGGCAGCCGCGTTGATTGCCGCAGCAGCACTACCGACGTTCTTGTTCGAGTGTAGAATGACAGGGTCGCCACTCGATACCGCGATTACCTGCCAAGGATCGCTGGCCTTGGCCTGGCCTTGTACCGCGCATTCCCAAGCTTCATGAAAGACCGATACCGATGGCGACCACTGAAAATGCCCTGCCGGCCGAGGATCTGGCCGCCGAAGCCGCGGCGAACGTGCTCGCCGGCCACCTGGACTATCGAATTCTGCGCCGCGTGGGCAACGCAGCCTTGCTGGCTACACCCTTGGCAGTGGACATGCCCACGCGCATCGGGGCAATCGTCGACGTAGAGACGTCTGGTCTCGATCCTCAGAACGACAAGATCATTGAACTCGCGATCCTGCGCTTTCGATTTACCGAAACGGGCCAGATCACCGAGGTCGGTCGGCCCCGCAGCTGGCGAGAAGATCCAGGGTTTCCACTTGATCCCGCGATAACGTTGCTGACCGGCCTTACCGATGCCGACCTTGCCGGCAAGTCCATCGACTCCGCCGAGGCAACGGCAATACTGGCGTCTGCGGATGTGCTGATTGCACACAACGCTGCGTTCGACGCCAAGTTTGTCGAAGCCCGGCTCCCGGCCGTAGCAGGCCATGCGTGGGCTTGTAGCCTCCACGAAATTGACTGGGCCGCTCACGGCTTTGAGGGACGCCGGCTTGGTCTGCTGCTCATGGAGGCAGGGTATTTCTTTGACCCACACCGCGCTGAACAGGACGTGCTGGCTCTGCTCTTCTTGCTCGCGCATCGGTCGCATGGCGGACGGCAGCTGCTTGCCAGTTTGATCGCCCGCGCTGAGCAAGCTGCCGTCCGCATCGACGCGATCGGGGCGCCATATGCATCACGGGATGCACTGAAAGGGCGCGGGTACCAATGGCACCAGACAGATCGGTACTGGTGGAAAGAGGTTGCCGAATGCGACGTCGATGCAGAGCAACGCTGGCTCGGGCAGAACAAGTGCGGTGAACATCCACGCAAAACCAAGGTCACCTGGCGGCAGCGCCATCGGTAAGTCGGTCATCACCGACAGGGGTTTTCGATCTCGAAAACAGGAGCGACCACGAGACACCGCGCGCATACTTCCCCTTACCGCAACGCTTAAAGTCGGAAACGGTGGACGGCCGCGGAAAGGCAGCCTTCCACGTATTTTCTGCTTTTGTTCTGCTGCTAAATGACTCATAGAATCGTCATGCCGATCCGTCCCAGCAAGCGTTGGTACTTTCCAGTCGACTGGCGTGAGCTATCGCAAGTCATCCGTTTTGACCGTGCCGGCGGCCGCTGCGAGCGCTGTCGGCGGCCCCATCTACGGTGGGTTATCGTCGGCGATGACCGCGCATGGTTTGACGACGAGCAGCAATGCTGGCGCGATTGTCGAGGCCGCCGAATGCGATCAGCAAAATCCCCTGCTTGCCTGGCAATGCAGCAGTTAGCCTTGGCGGGGTTTTCGCCGACGCCTCCAAGGCTGAGCTACGTCGTGCTATCAACCGGACACTTGGATCAGGATCCGACTAACAACAGCCCCCGCAAACTGGCGGCACTTTGCCAGCGATGTCATCTTGCCCATGATCGCGCCTCGCATCGACGCCAACGCTGGGCCACGCTCTTTTATCGGTGAGCGTTGGACGACTTGTTTGCCGGCAATTTCCGCGATCGCCGTTAGGCTCGGTTCGCCGCTCTCGTCAGCATGACGTCACAAACAGCGGCCGGACCTTCTCCCTGCAAAATGCACCGCAAGTCAGGGCCATCACGCCGCCGGCGAACCCATGGCGCAATCGCACGGTCATCAGGCCAATCTCGCTGCAACTGCTGGCGCCGAGTAAACTGCGGCGATGATCGCCTGGTCGCGGGGGTCGCCAATGATATCGGTGCCCATGCGGTTCATTACATAACCGATGCCCACGCCAGTGGCCGGATCGGCCATCGCGAACGAGCCGCCCCAACCGCTGTGACCGAACGCGGCCGACGACGGCCCATAAACATCGTCGTTGTTGAGCAGAAACCCCGCCCCCCAGCGCGCCGGGATCGGCAGTACTGCGTCCATGCCCATGATGCGCTGCCGTATGGCGGCTTCAAGCGCGCCTTCACCTAGCAGTTTCACACCGCCACAGACGCGATCATGGGCAAGCGCGCCGTAAAGGCTGGCCAGTGCCCGCGCTGTCGCAAAGCCATTGGCCGACGGTATCTCCGCTGCCCGCCAGGCGGCGGTATTGGGCGCGAGTGGATCGACCGGCGGGTTGGCCAGCGCCGCGAACTGCGCTTGTGTCAGCTCCGCTGCGCCCTCAGCGGCGGCGCTGCTGCTGAGTTCGGGCGGGGCGATCATTTCGGCCGCGCGGTCGGTCCAGGCATGCGGCAACCCGATGGCAATTTCGAGACCGCGCTGCTGCACGAATTCCGCAGCAACAAAAGCGCCCAAGCTCTGGCCTGTGACGCGCCGAAACAGTCCGTTGGCGAGGGGGCCGATGCTGATTGCATGGTAGCCGGACGTGGATCCAGGCGGAAACAGCGGCGCCTGCGCCGCCAACCGATCGGCGGCCGCTTCAAAATCATGATAATCCTCAGGCCGCGCATCGCCGACAAAGCCGGTCAGGCCGGCCTGGTGTGACAAGAGCATGGCGACGGTGATCTCGCCTTTGCCGTGGACAGCAAACTCTGGCCAGTAGTCGGCAACCGGTCGGTCATAATCAATGAGGCCACGGTCGGCGATCATCGCGAAGCACAGCGCTGTGACGCCCTTCGTTGTCGACCAGACGTTGGCAAGCGTATCGCTCTCCCAGGGTAGCGCCCGGTTCGCGTCGCGACGGCCGCCCCATAGATCGACGACCATCACGCCATCAACCATCACCGCAAGCGCCGCGCCTGCTTCGCCAGGTGCGACGAAGTTCGCTGCAAAGGCAGTAGCGACGCCTTCATAGCCCGGCCGTGCGATGCCGTGGATGGGTGTCGTCATCGTATTGGCCCTCAATGAAAGTTAAGCGCGGCGCTGACGCCGAAGGTGCGCGGGGCGCCATAGACGCGAAAGCCGTTGCCGAGCGCGCTCTGGTTGATGCCTTGCGTGACATAACGCTCGTCGAAGAGATTCTTGGCCCAGATCGAGATGTCCCAACGGTCGTCCTTCAACATCGTGATGCGGCCATTGACCACCCAGAATTCTTCCGCCGCAATGATCGGATCGTTGATCGCGTCTTTGAAGGCATATCCCGAATAGCGCGCATCGGCCTGGAACCGCAGCGCCAGGCTGTCGGAAAGATCGATGGTGTAGGCCGCGCCGGCGTTGGCGCTGAAGGTCGGTGCATCAGGCAGGCGATTGCCGGCCGGCACATCGCCGTTGGAGGTGGCGAACGCCCCCAGGCTGGAGTGGAGCAAGCCGATGCCCACGTTCAGATTGAAGTTTCTGGTCGCAGCCCAGTTCAGGTCAAGATCGGCGCCATAGATCTCAGCATCTTCGACATTGCCGAGTCGCTGGATCGGCAAGTTTCCGACCGTGTCGCGGATGAAGGTCTGCACATCCGAATAGTCGTAGTAGAAAACTGACCCGGTGAAGTTCAGCCCGGCATCGGGGACGCTCTGCTTGAGGCCCACTTCATATGCGATGATCGATTCCGGCTTATAGGGCACTAGCTGGCCGGAATTGGTTGCAACCCCGGCAAAGAATCCGCCACTCTTCACGCCCCGCGTGATGCTGCCGTAGACAAGTGTCTGTTCTGTCGGTGTCCAGTTGAGGCCGGCCTTCCACGACCATTGATTGTCGGTGATCTCGGCATCCACTTCTGCCAGCGTGACCGGGGGCGAGCCGAACGGCGCGAACGACAGAAAGCTTGCCGGCGGCAGCGACACCAAATCGATCGTGCTGCCGACATTGCTGCGCTTCTCATAGGTGTAGCGTCCGCCTGCCAGCAAGCTCAGCGTCGAGGCGATTTTCCACTCGACATCGGCGAACAAAGCATAGGCTTCGGTCCGCTGGTCAGACGACGTAAAGGTGGTGGTGTTGAGCAACGCTGGCAGATTGCCGTCATAGCTGGTGACGATATGATCCTTGAGGAAGGACGCGCCGGCCATCCATGTAAGCTGATCGGTTGTTTGCGAAGCGCGGAGTTCCTGGCTGAACTGCTTCACACTGTCGTTCGTGATGAAGTCGAGGATGGCGAACGGGCTGGCGTCGGTATCGACGCCCCAGATTCGATCGAAATCGATGTAGCTGGTGATCGACGTCAGCTGCACCTGCCCGAGCCGGGCTTCGACCCGACCGGTGACGGCAAACTTGTTGGCATTGAAGATCGGATCATAAGACCAGGCGCCGCGGAACGGATCACCATCGGTGTCACTATAGCCGAGGAAGTTGATGCAGCTCTGGTCGCCAGGGCAGGCCACGTTGGCCGGCGTTGTCGGGCCGCGGATTGCGCCGAAGAATTCCGGGGCGCCAAGCTCTGACCGTGTATGCTGGCCTTCGACCTTCAGCGACACCTTCCAGACATCGTCGGGCTGCCACAGCAATTGGGCGCGGCCAAGCAGATCGGCGCGGCGACCAAGATTGCGGTCGCGCAGTGTGTCGTAGAAAAAGCCGTCGCCTTGCCACATCCCCTTGGCGGCGACGCGCAATGCCAGCGTGTCGCCCAATGGCACATTGATGGCGCCTTCGATCTCACCGGTGAGATAGTTGCCAAAGGTTCCTGCGATGCGCCCTTCGGTGACGCCGAGCTTCGGTTGGGCGGTAATCACGTTGATGGCGCCGGCTGTGGCATTGCGGCCGTAAAGCGTGCCTTGGGGGCCCTTCAGAATCTCGAGCCGTTCCAGATCGAAGAAGTTGAAATCCATCAGCGCGAGTGAGCCGAGATAGACGTCATCGACATAGACACCGGCGCTCGGGCTGTTGGTCGCGCTGAAATCGTTGAGGCCGACGCCGCGGATTGTGATCACCGGGACCAGCCCAGGGATATTCTCTTTCACCGCGACATTGGGGCTGAGCTGCGGCAGGTTGGAGACGCCCTGGATGCGCTGCGCACGGATCGCTTCGGCGCTCGCCACGGTCAGGGTGATACCGACATCATTGGCGCTCTGTGCACGGCGCTGGGCCGTGACGATGATTTCGTTCTCGTTTTCCACCGCTTCGTCAGCGTTCGCGCGACCCGCGGCGCCCATCGCAACCGCAAGCGCCAGCGCAGTGCCCATTACGCGATATGAGGCCTTTGTCCCGGACATACGCATCTTCATTCCCCCCATACAAGCCGGACCTTGCCGGCCGTTCCCAAACTTCGACGTTTGGGTTGGTCAACATTCCATCACGCCAAATGCGAGGCGTCAAGATTTTTCGACATTTGAGTATCTGAACAAACGTTGCGGACCAAAGGGCGCTGCTCTACATGCCTGTCATGGGCGCGACGGCAGCAGGCAATCGCCGGTCATTCCGGCATGAAGAACGGCGCAATGCGCTGCTTGCGACGGCGGCGCAGGCGATCAATTCGCTGGGTGCCGGTGCCATCAACCTGAACGAAATCGCCGCTCGGATCGGCCTGTCGCGAAACGCGCTCTATTATTATGTCGCCGATCGCACCGAGCTGGTGTTTGAATGCTATCGTCAGACCTGTGAAGCGGCACTGGCGGACCTGGCTGAAGCTGAAGCTGCCAGCGAAGACGCCGGGGAACGGCTGCGGCATTTTATCGCTCTCGGGTTGGCACATGATCGCCCGGTGCGCGCGGTGCTCAGCGACCATGACATGCTCCCCGATCCGCAGCGGCGCACGATCCTCGATCTGCGCGCCCACCAGATCGACAGGCTGGCCGCGATAATCCGCGCCGGCATTGCCGAGGAGCGTTTTCGGCCCTGCGATGCCGAACTAGTGGCGCAAGCGCTGGCTGGAATGCTGTCTTGGACGCAGCTTTCGGCCGCTTGGCTGGCCCATCGCGACGCGCCGGCGAACCGGCGGCGCGCGGCCGAGGCGATGCACGCACTGCTGCTGCAAGGGTTGGCGGCGCCTGGTTCAGGATTACCCGCCTTTCCAAAGCTTTGGCCGCGAGCCTTCAACGCCTTTGATCGCCAGGCTGCTGCTGAAGCCAAGGCCGAACAATTGATTGCCGCAGCGTCGCGACTGTTCAACCAGCGTGGCATTGCCGGCGTCTCGCTCGATGATATCGGTGCCACCGTCGGTGCGTCGAAAGGAGCCGTCTATCACTATTTCGCCGACAAGGCGGCGCTGGTCGAAAGCTGCCTCGAACGGGCCTTTGGCTTGTATGACACTTACATGGGCATGGCCATGAGCCACAACGGCAACGGACTGGCCAAGGCGATGATGGTGCATCATCTCAATTCCCAGGCCCAGGCCGGGCCGATTGCGCCGATGTTGCTTCACCCTGGCTATGACAGCCTGTCAGTCGGCGCCCGTGAGCGGTTCTTCGCGCGCGCGCAGCAACTTTGGCGGGGCTCGGAGGCCTTCATCGAGACCGGCATCGCCGATGGTAGCTGTCGGCCCTGCGATGCGATGGCAACCGCCGAGATCGCCGCCGGGGCGTTTTTCTGGCTGCCCAAATGGCGACCGATAGGCGACACGGCGGCCGGCGTCGCGATCGCCGACGAACTGGCCGATATTGTGGCGTTCGGCATCGCAGCGCGTTGACGGGCACGTCCAGCCCGTTAGCCTGATCCCGTTGCCGGATCGGCAAACGAACGGAGTCGCCGATCAGCACATGAACTAGCGACCGGTTCCGGGCAGCGGCTAATCAGCGCTGAATGGCCGAATTTGGGTCTTTTAGACTCAGCCGGCGAGCTGAACGAATTGCCGCTTATTTCGTCTATCCGCACGAAAGCTGCCTTGCGACAGTCGGTCCTTAACCGACATTGAGCTGTGGTCGACACTTCGCCAAAATCGCCAAGTTTCGTAACTGAATGCTCATTTGGCGCGTCTACGCATACCAGCCATAGATCCAGACTTGGACATAGCCTGTCCGATCAGATCGCGATACAATTTTCGCGACGGCCATAGTTTGTCGTCAGACTGACTTCGGTGTCCTACGGTACTTAAATCTGTTGAAACGCTGTGCCACTGCCGATCATGAGCGGATTTTCGGGATCTCTTGGCAGATGGAAAAGTTTTTGTATTTTCGGCGAATTATTGGTTAAAATGCAAATCTTTATTGTATCTCGAAATTGTTTATTGTTAGCCTACAGCTGATGTAGGCTGACAAAAAAATTCCATTGCGTTTGACATTTAGCCAAAGCGAAAAATCCGCATAAAAAAATATGGAACAATAAAGATCGGCATCAAAATCGCCCATTTAACCGATTTGGATATGTCCAATCCGATGAGAAACCAAGCCGATACAATAAATAATTTCATCGCTCTCTGGCGGTGTCGATTGTAATGTGGATCGACGCCGAACGGAACCTCGCACAACTGGAGATTCCAGAACAATTATAAATTCTTAGCCAGGGTCGCTAGGGGTCCCGCTTTGGCACCTATTCACACCTAGTCCATGCGGAGGTTCATCTGTCTTGAGAACTTCCGGCG
>JBILPK010000337.1:0-2649 GCA_044373875.1 Polymorphobacter sp. | reverse complement strand
GCACAGGGTGATGCCGCGCGCCGCCATCAGCTTGAAGATCTCGGCGGTGCCCTCGCTGCCATGTTCGATGGCATCTACGCCCGCAAGAATGGCGCGGCGCATGCCTTCCGGCGTGCTGGCATGGGCGGTCACCTGCCGAGCGGCACTGTGCGCTGCCTCCACGGCCGCCGCCATTTCCGCTTGCGTGAAGGTCGGCCGGCTCGCCTCCCCCGCGCCCCAGCGGTAATCGGCATACAACTTCACCACATCGGCACCATGGCCGATCTGCCGACGCACCGCGGTGACCAGCGCCGGACCATCGACGGCCTCGGCACCCAGCGGCACCTCCACCCCGGGCTCGAAGCCGCGCGGGCCATAGGCGCCGGTCGCCACCAGCGCCCGTGTTGCCACGATCATGCGCGGCCCCGGCACGATACCCTGCGCGATCGCCCGCTTCAGCCCGACATCGGCATAGCCGGCGCCTTCGGTTCCCAGATCGCGCACCGTGGTGAACCCGGCCAGCAGCGTCGCGCGTGCCGCCACCGTCGCCCGTACCGTGCGCAACGCCAGGGGTTCGTGCAGCACCTGGTCGTCCCATGATGTCTCGTTGTACGGGTGCAGGAAAAGATGGCTGTGCCCTTCGATCATCCCGGGCATCAACGTCGCATCGGCCAGATCGATCACCCGGGCGGCCGCCGGGGCAACAAGGTCGGGCCCGGCCGCGACGATCTTGCCGCCATCGACCAGCACCTGCCAGCCCGGGCGCATCGCCGTGCCGTCGAAGACCTGTGCCGGTTTTAGCAACACCGGGTCGGCAACCGCCGGGGCGGCAACCGCGATCAGCAAGGCCAGCAGGACACGCATCGATTTTCCTTTCAAAGCGCCACCATGCCGTCACTGGTTCAGCCGCCGCAACCCCCGCAGCCGCCGCAGCCACCATCGGCGCTGCCGGCATCCACGCTGCCGGCCCCGCTGCCGCTGCGCAGGTGGTGCAGTGGCTCCAACGCCGAACCCGCGAGCACGACCGTACCGAATACCGCCACCGCCAGCGGCATTTCGGGCTCGGTGGGGGCCAACCGGAGCCGGCGGACCGTGTGGCGCGCTGCTCTGACGGCAGCGATGCCGGCATGGGTGCGCCGGTCGACGCTCACCCGCGTCAGGCCGATCACCAGCGTGATCGCCAACAAGCTGGCGATATAGCCCACCGGATTGCCGAGCATCAGCCCCCGCGCCAGCCGCGCGGCGCCCAGGGCCAGCAGCGCGGCGAAGGGCAGGCACTGCCCAAGGCGCAACTGCCCGACCATGGCGTCATCCATCATCAGCCCCCGGCCTTCGAGCGACCGGCGCAAGCGCGCCGCTTCGGGCCTTGCCGCGCGGCGCAGATCGGCCCAGCGCGCCGGCACCGGGACGGCCAGCAGCGCATGCTCGGCAGCGCCGGTAGCCGCGGCAGCGCCATGCCGGGTCCTGCCGAAGCGGCGGCCTTTCACGGTGAAAACGCCATTGGCCAACAACCGGGCGATCGCGGTTTCGGTCAATCGGTCGGGTCCGCCGGCAAGCAGCGCGAGAATGTCGGGATCAAGGACCGCCCGTGACCGTCCCGCCGGCAGCAACCGGTGGCCGGCGAACCAGCTCAACCCCAGGCTGGCGACAAGGGCGAAGACGTAAAGCGCGAGGAATGCCGGTGCACCCAGGGCCAGCGGATTGAAGATCATGCGAACATACTCCCCCAATGTGCAACACATGTGGCAAGCAACACCAACTTTAGGGTCCACCACGGCAGCAGCACACCATCGCGGGGGTGAACGCGCCGGGCACGCGGATCGTCGCGCAGGCGCTGCGCCGCCGGCGGCCAAAGGTCGGCCGGCGGCGGGCCGAACGCAGCTTCATAGCGGCGAAGCGTTTCGGCATATTGGGCAAAGAAACGTCGTTCTTCAGCAGGACCGCCGGCCGTCGGGTCGTGGTGGAGCGCCCGGCCAAGCAACGGGCAGAAACGGTCCCAATAATCGCGGCTACAGGTCAGATGGAGATGCCAGGCCTGATCGACGGCATCGGACGGGGTGACCGCCTGGCCCGCGGTCGCAGCCAGAAAGGCGAAGCGGCGATATTCTTCGAAAACCCGCACGGCTTGCCCGCGTGACCAGCCATTCTCGCGCGCCAGTCTGTCGACAAAGCCGAGTGCTGCGTCATCAGGCCCGACAGTATAATGGCGAAGCGCCAGCCAGACCGGATGGTCCGGAGCAGGAGGGACTGGATCAGCCGTCTTGCGCATCTAAAATCCTACTAACTCAATAGGATTAAAGTGTCAATCAGGCAGGCGGCGGCACCAGACCCCAGGATTTGAGCACGATCGCCTGCACCAACATGACGACAAGCCAATACAGGCAGTCCAGCAGTGCCGCCGACCAGCGCTGCTGCCGCGCCCGCAGCGTCACGATGCTGACCGGCACGACGAACCCGATCCAGATGACGACGGCGCTGCCCAGCGCCATCGTCCAGTCACCCGCCTTGGCCGGTGCCAGGATCAATGCCCCGGCGAGGATCGCAGCAAACCAGCCCTGCGCCACGGCAGCGGTGACCAACAACCCGAAACCGCGCTCCGGCAGCCTGGCGATGCGCAGATACACGGCGCCGACGAGCAACCCCGCCAGCGCGGCGAGCAGGATGGGAACG
>JBILPK010000039.1:0-22567 GCA_044373875.1 Polymorphobacter sp. | reverse complement strand
GCCCGACCAAGTACGCGCTGGCCCGCTTGGGCCTGATGCAGGCCGATGTGCGCCTCCCGATCACCCCGCCCTCGGCGGCATCGAAAGCCGCTGTCGATGCCGGGCTCGCGCACGCCGGGCTGGTATAATGGCAAGGCCGCGCCACGAAACCGTCAAGGTCAAGACCGTCGCCGAGAACCGGCGTGCGCGCTATGAATATTATATCGAGGACGTGGTGGAGGCCGGCATCGCCCTCGCCGGCACCGAGGTCAAGGCGCTGCGCAGCGGCGAAGGCAGCATCGCCGAAGCCTATGCCGAGGTTAAGGACGGCCAGGTCTGGCTGGTCAACGCCAACATTCCCGAATTCAGCCATGGCAACCGCTTCAACCATGAACCGAAACGGCCGCGCAAACTGCTGCTCCACGAACGCCAGATCAACAAGATGGGGGCGGCAGTGGCCCGGCAGGGGATGACGCTGGTGCCGCTGTCGATCTATTTCAACGATCGTGGCCGCGCCAAGATCGAACTGGCGCTCGGCAAGGGCAAGCAGCTTCACGACAAGCGCGAGACCGAAAAGACCCGCGACTGGAAGCGTGATGCAGCGCGGATCATGCGGGAACGCGGCTGATGGCGGAGGGCGACGCCTTCAAGGACAAGCTCGTCGCCGTCAAACAGGCGTGGGCGCGCGCCGGCCGGCTGCTCACCGGCAGTCCCGACGAAGCCCATGACCATCGCCTGCCGCCGGGCCAGCGGCTGGTCACCAACTGGCCGGTGCTCGATCTCGGCATCCAGCCCGATGTGCCGCGCGCCGATTGGCGGCTGACGGTCGATGGCGCGGTCCTCAATCCGATCGTCTGGACCTGGGATGACCTGATGGCGCAACCGGTGTTCGAGGATGTGTCCGACATCCACTGCGTCACGCAATGGTCGCGCTATGACAATCGCTGGCGGGGCGTTTCGGCGCAGCAGCTGCTGGCGGTCGTGCAGCCGTTGCCGAGCGCCAACCATGTCGTGCTGCATGGCTATGACGGCTACACCACCAACGTCCGGCTCGATCATTTCGCCGATGCCGATTGCCTGCTCGCGCACAGCCAAGCCGGCGTGCCGATCACGCGCGAACATGGCGGCCCGGTGCGCATGATCATCCCGCGTTTTTATTTGTGGAAATCGGCCAAATGGCTGAAGCGGCTCGAATTCGTCACCGCCGACAAGCCGGGGTTCTGGGAAACCCGCGGCTATCACAACGAAGGCGACCCCTGGACCGAGGAACGCTATGGCTGAAGCTCCCGCCCCGCCGCTTTCCAGCGCGCCGTGGCCTGCGCCCTATGCCAAGACCGGGCGTAACCCGCTGGCGCTCAACCTGCCGTTGATGGGGCTGCCGATCGCGGTCGCTCTCATCGACAATGCCGGCATCGTGATCAGCGGCAACGATGCGCTCAAGGCAACCGTAGGTTTGGCCTATTATCCCGGCACCCGCCCCGAATGGTTGTTCGTCGCCGAAGATGCCGACAAGATTGCCCGCGCCGTCGCCGACACGCTGAGCACCAGCGAGCGCACCGAAGTGCGCGCCGCCCTGCATGATCGCCCCGATGAAAAACAGATCGTCAGCATTGTCCCGGTGCCGCCGGGGTTCGGCATTTCGGCGCTGCTCGCGATGCGCGACATTCGCGAACAATTGCGGCTGGAGGCGCAGGTGGCAGCAGTGACCCGCATGCAGGCAGTGGGCCAGCTCGCCGGCGGAATCGCGCATGATTTCAACAATATTCTCGCGGCCGTGCTCGGCATGACCGAACAATTGCTCGAACGCCATCCCGCTGGCGACGATGAACATGACAGCCTGTCCGAAATCCGCCGTAACGGCCTGCGCGCCGCTGGGCTTGTCGCACAATTACTGGCCTTTGCCCGGCGCCAGCCGCAGCGCCAGCAGGTGCTCGATCTGGCACCGCTGGTCGGGGCGCTGCGTCCGCTGCTCGAACAATTGCTCGGCAAGGGCATCGAGCTCGAAATCGACAGTGATGACCTGAAATCGGCGGTGCTCGCCGATCCGGGCCAGGTCGAACAGGTCATCGTCAACTTGGCGATCAACGCCCGCGATGCCATGGCCAACCAAGGTCGGCTGCGCATCGCGGTCTGTGACGTGCCGGCCGCCGAAATTGCCGCCAAGGGGCATCGCATCATCCCGCGGGTCGATCATGTCGCGATCGATGTGACCGATACCGGCGGTGGTATTCCCCCCGAAATCGCCGGGAAGATCTTCGAACCATTTTTCACCACCAAACCGATGGGGCAGGGCACCGGGCTCGGCCTGTCGACGGTCTATGGCATCGTCAAGCAGACCGGCGGTTATATCTTCGCCACCCCGGCGCCCGGCGGTGTCGGCACCAAGTTCAGCGTATTCCTCCCCGCCGTGCCGGCGGGGGATCGGCCGCAAGAGGCGGCCGGTTTGAGCGAGCCACTGGCGCTGCATGCCGATTCGCTCGCCGGGGTGCGGTTGCTGCTTGTCGAGGATGATGCCGCGGTCCGCGCCATTCTCGAACGCGGCATGAAACGTTTTGGCCCCATCATCACGGCGGCGGCCGATGCGATGATCGCGCTCGCCATCCTCGATACGGGCGCCGAATTCGATGTGCTGGTGTCGGATATCATGATGCCGGGTATCGATGGCGTCGAACTGGCGTCGCGCTGCCTGCAGATGCGCCCCGATATCGGTGTCGTGCTGATGTCGGGCTTCGCCGAAGCGCCGCTGCACCGCGCCGTCAGCGCGCAGGATGTGCATTTCCTGTCGAAACCCTTTGCGCTTGCCGATCTTGCCCGGGCGATCGTCGAGGCCAATCGCGAGCGTCGCCGCGGCGACTGACCGGCCGCTTTCCGCTGTCGCAAATTTTCTTTTTGTTCCGTTCTTGTTCTTACGGAACAAATAGGATACGAAAGGGTCATTGACGTGTTGTGACGAACGACTAGGAAAGGGCACTCCAATGGCAGCGGCTTTGAAAGTGGTAGACGGCGGCATGGACAGGCAAAAGGCTCTCGAAGCGGCGCTGGCGCAGATCGATCGCGCTTTCGGCAAGGGCTCGGTGATGAAGCTGGGCTCGCGCGAAACCATGGAAGTGGAAGCGATTTCCAGCGGTTCGCTGGGGCTCGACATCGCGCTCGGTATCGGCGGCCTGCCGCGCGGCCGGGTCATTGAAATCTATGGCCCGGAAAGCTCGGGCAAGACGACCCTGGCGCTGCACGCCATCGCCGAAGCGCAGAAGAACGGCGGCACCGCGGCCTTTGTCGACGCCGAACATGCGCTCGATCCGGCCTATGCGAAAAAGCTTGGCGTCAATATCGACGAGCTGATCGTCTCGCAGCCCGATACCGGTGAACAGGCGCTCGAAATCGTCGACACGCTGGTGCGTTCCAACGCCATCGACGTGCTGGTCATCGATTCGGTGGCGGCGCTGGTGCCGCGCGCCGAAATCGAAGGCGAAATGGGTGACAGCCATGTCGGCTTGCAGGCGCGCCTTATGTCGCAGTCGCTGCGCAAGCTGACGGGCTCGATCAGCCGGTCGCGCTGCATGGTGATCTTCATCAATCAGCTGCGCATGAAGATCGGCGTGATGTACGGCAACCCGGAAACCACCACCGGCGGCAACGCGCTGAAATTCTACGCCTCGGTGCGGCTCGACATCCGCCGCACCGGCCAGATCAAGGATCGCGACGAAGTCGTCGGCAACACGACGCGGGTCAAGGTCGTCAAGAACAAGGTGGCGCCGCCGTTCAAGCAGGTCGAATTCGACATCATGTATGGCGAAGGCATTTCCAAGCTCGGTGAAATTCTTGATCTCGGCGTGAAGGCCGGTGTCGTCGAAAAATCGGGTGCCTGGTTCAGCTATGATTCGATTCGGATCGGCCAGGGCCGCGAAAATGCCAAGAAATACTTCAAGGAACACCCCGAAATGGCCGCCAAGATCGAAAAGGCCATTCGCGACAATTCCGCCGGGATTTCCGAAGCATTGATGGCCGGCCCCGATACCGACGATGCCGAAATGTAATTGCCGTTGACAGCATCGGTTTACTGGTGCTGTCAACCAGACTTCGGGCCCTTGTCCCGTCCTGATCCGGTCTGTCGCAGTCTGGGGCGACAGGCCGGATTTTGTTTTGGCGCCATAGGCGGCAAACTTTGGCAGTTTCGGGCTTGAAACGGTAGGTACGGTGGTGTTTTGATCATTGACCGGCGCCGCCAATCGGGGTCGAACGAGTTCCATGGCTCAGGAACATTATGATCTGGTGGTGATCGGCGGCGGTGCTGCCGGGCTTGTCACGTCCGGCGGCGCAGCGCAGCTCGGCGCCCGAACGCTGTTGATCGAGCGCCATCGCCTTGGCGGTGAATGCCTTTACACCGGCTGTGTTCCCTCCAAGGCGGTGATCGCGGTTGCCGCAGTGGCGGCGCTGCGGGGCGGCGATGCCGCCGCGAACTGGTCGATCGCCCGAGCGGCAGTGCGCGCTGCCATCGCCACTATCGAGCCGCATGATTCGCCCGAGCGCTTTCGCGGCTTCGGCGTCGAAATTGCGTTCGGCGAGGCCGCCTTCACTGGTCCGGCAATGCTGCGGGTCGGTGATCGCAGCATCACGGCCCGGCGTTTTGTCGTCGCCACCGGGTCCGACCCAGCGATCCCGCCGATTCCCGGGTTGGGGGACCTGCCGTATCGCACCAACGAAAACATCTTCGATCTCGACGAGACGCCCGATCATTTGCTGGTCATCGGTGGCGGCGTCATCGGCTGCGAACTGTCGCAGGCTTTCGCCCGGCTCGGTATCAAGGTGTCGTTGATCGATGTCGGCTCGATCCTGCCCAATGATGACCCCGATGCCGTCGCCGTCGTGCGGGCGCAACTGCTTGCCGATGGCGTCGCCCTGCATGAAAAGGCGGCGATTGCCACCGCAACCGGCATCGCCAACGCCATCACGCTGACGCTTGGCGACGGCAGCGCGCTGACTGGCAGCCATGTCCTCGTCGCCACCGGGCGCCGGGCACGCACCACCGGCTTCGGTCTCGAACTTGCCAATGTCGCCACCGGTCGAAACGGCATCATCGTCGACAAGTATCTGCGCACTTCCAACTCGCGCATCTTCGCCATCGGGGATTGCCGCGACGGCCCGCGATTGACCCATGCCGCCGACCAGGATGCCCGCACTGTCATCCAGAATGCGCTGTTCCCGTTCCGCAAGGCCACTGATTACAGCGCCTTGCCCGCCGCGATCTTCACCGATCCCGAACTCGCCCAAGTTGGCCTGACCGAAGCCAAGGCGCGTGCGGCGCACCCCGATGTCGGCGTCTGGCGCCATGATTTCGACCATAATGACCGGTCGGTGACCGAGGGTGACATGCGCGGTTTCGTCAAGATCATGGCGCGCGGCAACCGCGTGCTGGGTGTCACCATCGTCGGCGCCCATGCCGGCGAATTGCTGGCGCTGGCCACGTTCGCCGTCGCCGGCAAGCTGTCGCTGTCCGACCTCGCCAATCGAACCCTTGCCTATCCCACGCTTGCCGAAGCCTTGCGCTTTGCTGCCGAACAGCCCGGCCAGGCCAAGTTGTTCACGCCTTTCATGCGCCGCTTGACCGGCCTTTTCCAACGCCTGCCATAAGGTTCCGCCATGTCGACTGACGTTTCGAACGCCGAACAGATCGAATATTGGAACGGCAAGGTCGGCGAGACCTGGGCGAGGATGCAAGAGCGCATGGACCGCGCGCTCACCCCGGTCACCGCGGCGCTGCTGTCGCTCGCGGGGCCGCAACCGGGCGAGGATGTGCTCGATATTGGCTGTGGCAGCGGCGAAACCACGCTGGCGCTGGCCGGCGCGGTGGGCGATGACGGCCATGCCACCGGGGTCGATATTTCCGAACCCTTGCTGGCCCGGGCGCGCGCCCGCGCCGAGGAATTGCTCAGCGAAGCCGATTTCATCTGCGCCGATGCATCGACCTTTCACGAGGAGCCGGGCTTCGATCTGATCGTGTCGCGTTTCGGCGTGATGTTCTTTGCCGATCCGGTGGTGGCCTTCACCAACATCCATCGGCTCGCGGCGCCAGGCGGCCGCTTATGCTTTGCCTGCTGGCAACCGCCGGCCGACAATGGCTGGGCGACCTTTCCGCTGACCACCCTGGCGTCGTTGCTGCCACCGCAACCGGCATCCGACCCGCATGCGCCAGGCCCCTTCGCCTTTGCTGATCCCGAACGCGTCCACGGCATCCTGTCCGCGGCGGGCTGGACCGACATCGCCTTTCACGCCGTGCCCTTCACCATGGTTATCGGGGAGGGGGATGATCCTGTCGCCGCCGCGGTGGATTTCAACCTGCGCATCGGCCCGGCGGCGCGCGCCATCCGCGAGGCCGGCCGCGAGATCGAACCCGCGGCACGCGCCGCACTCGCCGCCGCACTCGGCGGCCTTGCCAGTGACGGCGCCGTCGGCCTGCCGGCGGCGGTGTGGCTCGTTTCGGCCCGATCTTGATCTCGCGGCATGACGTGGTGGCATGACGAGGCGGCTTGAGCCCGGGGCCTGCGTCGCCTAAGTCGTTAATCATGACTTCGACCAACGATATCCGCCGCAGCTTCCTCGATCATTTCGGCAAGGCCGGGCACCGCATCGTGCCGTCGGCACCGCTTGTGCCGCAGAATGATCCGACGCTGATGTTCGTCAACGCCGGCATGGTGCCGTTCAAGAATGTTTTCACCGGGCTGGAGACGCGGCCCTATGTCACCGCCGCCTCGTCGCAGAAATGCGTGCGTGCCGGTGGCAAGCACAATGATCTCGACAATGTCGGCTATACCGCGCGCCACCACACCTTCTTCGAAATGCTCGGCAATTTCAGCTTCGGCGATTATTTCAAGGCCGATGCGATTGAACACGCCTGGAGCTTGCTCACCCGCGAATGGGGCCTGGCGCCGGAGAAACTGACCGTCACTGTCTATCATACCGATGACGAAGCCGCCGCCCTGTGGAAAAAGATCGCCGGCCTGCCCGAAAGCCGCATCATCCGCATCGCCACCAACGATAATTTCTGGTCGATGGGCGATACCGGGCCGTGCGGGCCGTGTTCCGAGATTTTCTACGATCATGGCGAGCATATCTTCGGTGGTCCGCCGGGCAGCCCCGATGAGGATGGCGACCGCTTCGTCGAAATCTGGAACCTGGTGTTCATGCAGTATGAACAGGTCGATGCCGCGACGCGCCTCGACCTGCCGCGCCCGAGCATCGATACCGGCATGGGCCTCGAACGCATCGCCGCGGTGCTGCAAGGCGTGCACGACAATTACGACACCGATACCTTCAAGGCGCTGATCCGCGCCAGCGAGGAGCGCACCCGCGCCGCAGACAGTCGTGAAGCGACCGCGTCGCATCGCATCATCGCCGACCACCTGCGCGCTTCGGGTTTCCTGGTCGCCGATGGCGTGCTGCCATCGAACGAGGGTCGCGGCTATGTGCTGCGCCGCATCATGCGCCGCGCCATGCGCCACGCCCATCTGCTCGGTGCCGCCGAACCGCTGATGCACCGGCTCGTGCCGGCGCTGGTTGCCGAAATGGGGCTGGCCTATCCCGAACTGGCGCGCGCCCAGCCGCTGATCGAGGAAACGCTCAAGCTCGAGGAAACGCGTTTCCGCCAGACGCTCGTCAACGGCCTGCGCCTGCTCGACGACGCCACCGTTCGGCTGGCGCCCGGCGCGACGCTGCCAGGCGATGTCGCCTTCAAGCTGTATGACACCTTCGGCTTTCCCTATGATCTGACCGAGGATGCGCTGCGGGCGCAGGGCCGCGCCGTCGATCGCGCCGGCTTCGATGTCGCGATGGCCGAACAGAAGCGCGCCGCCCGTGCCGCCTGGACCGGCAGCGGCGCCAAGGCATCGGACACGGTGTGGTTCGATATCGTCGAAGCCAGCGGCGCCACCGAGTTTACCGGCTACACCGGCGTGACCGCGCAAGGCCAGGTCATCGCGCTGGTGCGCGACGGTGTGCAGGTCGCCAGCGCCAGCGCCGGTGAAAAGGTCGATATCGTCACCAACCAGACGCCCTTCTACGGGGAATCGGGTGGCCAGGCGGGTGATGCCGGCACGATCACTGGCGACAATGGCCTCGCCATTATCGTTGCTGATACTTCGAAGCCGCTCGGCAAGCTGCACGTTCATCATGCCAGCATCACCGGCGGCACGATCGCCGTCGGCGATACCGTCGGGCTGCATGTCGATATCGACAAGCGCGACCGGCTGCGCGCCAACCATTCGGCGACGCATCTGCTGCACGCGGCGCTGCGCCACCGGCTCGGCGGCCATGTCACGCAAAAGGGCTCGCTCGTCGCCGCCGAGCGGCTGCGTTTCGATTTCAGCCAATCGAAACCGCTGACGCCCGAGGATATCGCCGTCGTCGAAGCCGAAGTGAACGCCCAGATTCGCGGCAATCGCCCGGTGTCGACGCGGTTGATGACGCCCGAAGCGGCGATCGAAGCCGGCGCCATGGCGCTGTTCGGCGAAAAATATGGCGACGAAGTCCGGGTGCTCAGCATGGGTGCCGCGGGGGATGACGTTTATTCGACCGAATTGTGCGGCGGCACCCATGTCAACGCGCTCGGCGATATCGCCTTGTTCAAGATTACTTCCGAAGGCGCGGTCGCCAGCGGCGTGCGTCGGATCGAGGCACTGACTGGTGAAGCGGCGCGGCTGTTTCTGGTCGAGCAGGAAAACCGGTTGAAGGCAGCGGCGGCGGTGTTGAAAGCCCGGCCCGATGAGGTCGTGGCGCGCCTGGAGGCGTTGAGCGAGGATCGCAAGCGCCTCGAGCGCGAACTGGCGGACACGAAAAAGGCGATGGCGCTGGCTGGCCCTGCAGGCGCCGGCGGCGCGGCGGCGCCGGAAAGCATTGGCGGGATCGGCTTCATTGGCCAGGTGCTGGATGGGCTCGATGCCAAGAATTTGCGCGGCATGGTCGACGAGGCAAAGAAGGCGCTCGGGTCCGGTGTTGCCGTGCTGGTCGCGGTCAATGACGGCCGGGCTTCGGTCGCGGTCGGCGTGACCGACGATTTGAAGGGCGAACGGTCGGCAGTGGATTATGTACGGCTGGCATCGGCCGCAGTCGGCGGGCAGGGAGGCGGCGGCCGGCCGGACTTTGCTCAGGCAGGTGGGCCGGATGGCGCGAAGGCCGCGGACGCGGTGGCCGCAGTGCGGGCGGCGCTGGCCGGGTGATGGCCGATGCCGCAGGCGTGATTGCGGCGCTGGGACTGGCGCCGCATCCCGAAGGCGGCTGGTATCGTGAAACGTACCGGGCACCGGCGACATCCGGCGGCCGTAGCGCGGTAACTGCGATCCATTTCCTGCTGGAGGCGGGGCAGGTCTCGCACTGGCATCGTGTCGATGCGGACGAAATCTGGTGCTGGCATGCCGGGGCGCCGCTGGAGCTTGGCATCGCACCGGGTGCCGGCGGCGAGGCGGTGTGGCAACGCCTGGACGGCGATGTGCTGGCAGGGCAGGCCGTGCAGGCGGTGGTTCCCGCTGGCGATTGGCAGGCGGCGCGGGCCGGCGCAGGCTGGGCGTTGGTCGGGTGCGTGGTCGCGCCGGGGTTTGAGTTTTCCGGGTTCGAACTGGCGCCGCCGGGTTGGTCGCCCCGGTTGATCGAGGTTCGGGGGGATTGAAGATGCGCAAGGGGATCACGGCCGGAATGGCCGCCGCGACGTGGCTGGCGGCGATGCCGGCGGGCGCGACCGATGCCGCAGTGACGCGCTGGCGGCAGGCGCATGAAGTCGCAATTGTCGAGCAACTGGCTGCGATGGTGCGGATCGAAAGCGTTGCAGCCAACCCGGCCGGGCTGGCGCAACAGGCCGACAGCTTGGTCACGGCGTTGCAGGCCCGCGGCTTTGCGGCGCGGCTGCTGCCTGCTGGCGGCGGGCCACCGATCGTTTATGCGGCGCTCGATATGCCGGGCGCTAAGCGTACCGTGGTGTTTTATGCCCATTATGACGGGCAACCGGTCAAGCCGGCGGATTGGGCGACGCCGCCGTTCCAGCCGGTGTTGCGTTCCGGCACGCTGGCGGCGCCGGTCGTCGAGGCGCCGGCGAGCGGGCAGTTCGACCCCGAATGGCGGCTGTTCGGCCGCGCGGTCAGTGATGACAAGGCGCCGCTGGTGGCGTTTCTGGCGGCATTTGATGCGCTGAAGGCGACCGGGCGCAAGCCGTCGATCAACATCCGCATCGTCTGGGAAGGCGAGGAGGAAGCCGGCTCGCCGCACCTCGCCGCGGCACTGGCGGCGCATCGTGATCTGCTCAAATCCGATCTCTGGCTGATCGGTGACGGCCCGGTGCACCAGTCGCGCCAGCCGACGATCACCTTTGGCGCCCGCGGCGTGATGGGGCTCGACCTGACGTTCTATGGCCCGGTGCGGGCGCTGCACGATGGCCATTATGGCAATTGGGTGCCCAATCCGGCGGCGATGGCGGCCAATCTGCTGGCGGCGCTGCGCGATGACGATGGCAACATCCTCATCCCCGGGTTCGGTGACGACGTCCGCGCGCCCACACCGGCCGAAAGCGCCGCCATCGCCGCGCTGCCGTCGGTCGATGCCCGGTTGATGGCCGAATTCGGCCTCGCGGCGCATGAGGGCCGCGACGGCCTGACGCTGGCGACGATGCGTCCGGCGCTTAACGTTCGCGGGCTGAAGGCGGGTGGCACCGGTGCCACCGCCGCCAATGCCATCCCGACCACCGCCGAGGTGTCGCTCGATTTCCGCCTCGTTCCCGGCCAGACTCCCGAAAAGGTGCGTGCCCAAGTCGAGGGTTTCCTCAAATCCCGCGGCTGGACGCTGGTCACCGCCGAGCCCGATCTTGCCACCCGCCGCGCCACGCCGCGGCTGTTGCGGCTCGCCTGGGACGACGGCTATCCGGCATTGCGCGCCGACATGGCCAGCCCCGCCGGGCGCGCCGTCATCAAGGCGGCGAGCGCCGCCGCCGGCGGGCCGGTCGTCGCGCTGCCGATGATGGGCGGCAGCGTGCCGATTTTCCTGTTCGACCGGCTGTTCGGCGTGCCGATCATCACCCTGCCGATCGCCAACCACGACAACAACCAGCACGCCGCCAACGAGAATTTGCGGCTGCAAAACCTGTGGGACGGCATCGATGCCTATGCCGCGATGCTGACCCGGCTCGATTGGTAGTTGACCCCGGCCGGCGGCAGGCGTTTCATGGTTGCAATCGAGAGGAGCCGCCATGCTGCCGACCATCGACCCCGCATTCGGGCAAAAATACATCAAGTCCGCCAATGATTTCTATGGTTACGGCGTCCACCTGCTGTTCAACGAATGGTGGGAAACGGCGCCGCAGGAAACCATCGACAAATATGTCGCGGCGATCGAAAACCACCCCGAGCACGGCCCGCTGGCCCGCGAAGCCTGGATGGCGCCGGCGTTCCGGCTGGCCTCGCTCGATGGCTGTGCCCCGGGCACGCTCGGCGCGGCATACCGGGCGCACATGGTCGATAACGGCCTCGCCGAAAAACTGGCGGAGGGCTATGCCGGGCTGACGGCGGATTTCGAAGCCGGCGGCAAGCTCGATCGGATGCCTGCGGTCATCAAATACAAGGTGTTGCGCGGTTTCCAGACGCATGATCTGCACCATGTGCTGACCGGCTACACCACCGCCCCGCCGCACGAACTGGCGTTGCAGGCGTTCCAACTGGCGCAGATGGATTATCCCTATGCGGCGATGACGCTGGGGGTGATCGTCAGCCACATGGCGCTGGTCGATCCCTGGCTGATCAAGCCGGGTTTTGATGCCATCACCGATGGCTGGGCCTTTGGCCGCCGCGCCAAAAGCCTGCAATTCATCCGGTTCGAGGAGATGATCGACCTGCCGCTGGAGGATATCCGCCGCGAATATGGCCTGCTCCGTGAAACGCCGTTTACGCCGGTGATGGAGAAGGTTTCCGAACTGGTGGCGCAGGAATTGATCATCCAGGAAAAAATGCGCGCCGCTTGATCGACGGCCAACGCTGCTGTATGGTCTAGGTGATACAGTGTCGCTGCTGCCTGGATCGGCAGCGGACAGGGAGCCTTGATAATGGACATCGAAGGATTGCTGGTACCACTCGGCGTTTTCGCTGCTGTTGTGGCGGTTTTCGGCCTGGTTACCGGCTTGATCGGCCATTGGGTTACGAACAACACGCTTCGAGAAGCTTTGCGGACCAGCCCCGAGAATGTCGCGCTTGTTGCCAACAAACTCCAGCAGCGGCGTCCTGTGAATACCGAAACCTGGGGCCTTCTGGGCATCGCGCTGGGTGCCGCGCTGGCGGGCGCCGGGTTGATCGGCGCGCCCGAAACGCGCGTGGCCCTGTTGCAGGCAGCACTGTTGCCCGGCTTCATCGGTGGCGCACTGTTTGGCCAACGCTGGCTTCCAGCCAGAAAATCGCCGCCGGCCATTGACGATTTGCGGGCTGGCTGACCAGTGTAGGGCGTCAGACATTCGTGCTCGCGCCCCACGCGCTGTGTGGGGCGCGTTCGGCGCCAGCGTTTGGGGTCGAAAAGGGAAGATGATGCGGAACTGGGTTTTGCGGGCTGTTGCGGCGGCGTCGCTGCTGGGCCCGGTTGGTGTCGCCGCCGCACCCGATACGGCCAGCCTCGTCAAGGCGATAGCGTCGATCCGCAGCAGTTCCGGGGCCAGTCATGCGCCCGATGGCAAGCGCATCGCCTTTGTCGCCAACGCATCGGGCAGCCCGCAAGTCTGGGTGCTCGGTCCCGCCGGCCCGGTGCAACTGACCCGGCTGCCCGACCCGGTGCAATCGGTGCGCTGGAGTCTGGCCGGCGACTGGCTCGCTTATGACGTTGCACCGGGCGGCGGGCTGAATGTCCAGCTTCATATCATCCGGCCCGATGGCAGCGACGACACGCTGGTTACCGCCGGGGGGCAAAGCAACAACCGCTTTTTTGGCTGGACCCAGGATGGCAAGGTGCTGCGCATCGGTTCGGCCGCCGCCGACCCGGCGCGGTTTGATCCGCAATTGATCCATGCCGATACCGGCAAGACGATAAGCGTCGGCACGGGGTCATCGGGGCTGGGCGGCCTGGTGATCAGCGCCGATCGCCGGCTCGCGATCATCGACCGGGCGGTGACGCGGGGTGACAGCAATGTCTGGCTGGTCGATCGCGCCAGCGGCACCGAACAATTGGTGACACCGCACCAGGGCCGGGCGCAGTTTTCGACGATCGATCTGTCGCCGGATGGCAGGCGGCTGTGGCTGGTCGGCAATGCCGCGACCGACAATTATGCGCTGGTGGCGGTAGATATCAGCGCCGCGGGCAAGCCGGGGCAGATGCGCACCGTTCTCCACCGCGCCGATGCCGAACTGGAAAATGCCACGCTCAGCGACGATGGCGCCACTATCGCGCTGTTGTGGAACAAGGGCGGCCGCAGCGAGATGAGCTGGTTCGACACGCGCACGGGCAGGGAACGCGCCGGCCCGGTGCTGCCGTTCGATCTCGCCGGCGCGCCGGATTTTGCCGCCGATGGCAAGTCGCTGGTGTTCACCGGGTCGGGCGCCGCGGCGCCGGCCAACCTGTTCCGAGTGCAGGTGGCGGACAATGCGCTGATCCGGCTGACCTATTCGGCGCATGACGGGGTTGACCTGGCGGCGCTGGCGCGGCCGCGCCTTCTCGAGTGGACGGCGCGCGACGGGGTGAAGCTGTCGGGCTGGCTGTACGCGCCAAAGGGCGCCAAGGGGCCACAGCCGATGGTGTTCAGCTATCACGGCGGGCCGGAGGGCCAATCCCGCCCCAATCTGTCGAGCGACGTGCAGGCGCTGGTCGCCAGTGGCGTTTCGGTGCTATTGCCCAATGTCCGAGGTTCGTCGGGGGCCGGCAAGGCGTTCATGGAACTGGATAACGGCCCGCTGCGGGTGAATGGCGTGACGGATATCGCCGATACCAGCGCCGCGATGGTGAAGGCCGGGCTCGCCGATGCCAGGCGGCTGGGCATCATGGGGGGCAGCTATGGTGGTTACATGGTGATGGCGGGGGTCACCGAGTTTCCGGACATGTTCGCCGCCGGGGTCAATCTGTACGGGGTCGTCAATTTCGACACCTTCTTCAAGAATACCCAGCCCTGGATGGCGGCGATCTCGACTGTGGAATACGGCGATCCGGTCAAGGACAAGGCGATGCTGGCCAAGCTGTCGCCGCTGAACAAGATCGACGTGGTGACGACGCCGCTGCTGGTGCTGCATGGCGCCAATGACACCAATGTGCCGGTTATCGAGGCCGAACAGATTGTTGCCAGCCTGAAGGGGCGGGGGGTGCCGGTGGACTATATCCTGTTCCCCGATGAGGGCCATGGCTGGCGCAAACTGCCCAACCGGGTGCGCAGCACGACGGCGATCGTCGACTTCTTCAAGGCTAAATTCGGAATTTGAACCCGCTCCGGACAGGTCTGGCGACATCTGGACAGTGGCGGCGTGCTGCGTTGCCGGGCTTGGCACGTGGCGCCCGAATGCCTATCGCCATGGGGGCAAAGGGATCGACCATGGCAAGCACGCACATCAACGCCTTCGGCGGCCCCGTCGCATGATCGCCGAACTCGCCGCGGCGACCGCGATGGTGCTGGTGACGGTGTTCCTCCACGCCATCGGCCTGGTGCTGCTCGCCAGGCTGACACGTTATGAAGCGCTCGAGGAAATGAAACTGAAAATCCAGCCGCTGTCGGTCGCCGGCGTGTCGCTCACCATGGCGATCGTTGTCGGGCTGTTTGTCCTCCACGCTGTCGAAATCTGGCTCTATGCGGTGCTTTATCTCGAACTCGGCGCCATCGATACGCTGCGCCACGCTGTCTATTTTTCCACCCAAACCTATGCCGCCATCGGCTTTGGCGATGATCTGCTCAATCCCGATTGGCATTTGCTTGCGGCCATCGAAGGCATCAATGGCGTCATCCTGCTCGGCTGGTCGACAGCGTTTTTCGTTACGACGATGCGGCGGGTAGGGCATTTCTGAACGGTCGCGACGCGGTAAACTGGTTTTTAGAAAGTCCACAAAGTCGCCCAATTTGGAGTGCGGACTCTTGTGCGTAGTGCTACTACGCAGATGCGAACCTTCTACAATTTCAATTAACGAACCGTTCCGACACTTTATCACAACGGCAAGCTGCAGGACAGGGCTGCCAAAAGCCGGCAGCGCGCTGCCGGTCGAGGCATAGCCGCGCGCACAGCCGGCTTGCGGGCGCGTTCGCCTTACTCGACGTAGATCCCCGCCACCCGCCACTGGCCGCCTTCGCGGTTGATGGACAGAGTGTCGGTCTTGCGCCGGTTGTTGGCGAACATCGTGCGGAAGCGGACGGCGCGGACTTCATTTGACGGCGGCGTGTCGAAGTCGCTCAACAACTCGCGGGACTGCGCGGGGCCAAGCTTGGCGTGTACGCCCTCGGCAGCGCCCTGCCAGTTGGAGAGCGTGTTGACCTTGCGGAAGGACGCGGCGGTCGCGACATAGCACGCCTGCCAGTTGCGGGCATCGACCAGCGCCAGCCAATCCCGCACCGCCTGGCTCGCGTCACTTTCGGCGGTGGCGGCGGTGGCGGGTGCGGGCAGGGAGGCAGGCTCGCTTGCGGCAAAGGCGAGCGCGGCAACGAAAAGCGCAATTATGGCAAATCCTCCAATCGTCCAGGCGGCCCATGGCGACTGCGCCGGGCCTGGGTCCAACATCTGAACGCTTGGCGGCACCCCGGCACCCCCGAAAACCTGTCCCCAAGCAATTGGGGGGGCGCCCCCGCACCCTCTGCCTCGCGCAACAGGCGAGCGGCGGCCTTGCTGCTCGACACCGAAAGTTTGCGCCGCGCATCGCGCAACCGCTCATTGACCGTGTGCACCGAGAGGCCAAGCTGAGTGGCCATCGACTTGGCATCATGCCCGCCGAGCAGCAGGCGGAGCGCCGCCTTCTCCTTCTCGGTCAGCGCCTGATACCCGTCCGCCATGTCGCGTGTCGCCCGTTGATCGCCTGGGGCACAGGCTAGCGCGAGCGGGGCCGGGCGGTCACCCCGAAAGATTTGTACCGCAGGGGCCGTCGTGTTTAGCTGCTGGACTCTCGTTATGCCTGAGGGACTGCCGAGAGCAGGTCAAAGGTACTGTATCCGGCAACTCAATACCAACATTTGCTGATAGCGTTCAAATCTATCGTCATTTGACTGATCGCGCTCCAAACGCGACTTTGCCCAGATGTTGTCACTCGCCGGGCTTTTGAACGTGTGAAGATACCATTCAATGGGAATGGGGCATTAGACAGTGGAGCTACAAATTCTGATCCCGCATGATGAAAAGCGCACAGTGGCCGAAGCGGGCACTAACGATTGAGTGTTAAGCCATTTTTTCGGTCTGCGATTATGTCCCACCTGTTGGAAATATTTGATCGATCCAATGTTGCGTTGACCTTATTTTGCCGCGCTCTCGCAAGAACGTTCAATTGCGACCGACGTCGGCGGTGAAATAAATTAAAAAGGCGAGACGATTATGAAAGCAATTTGCGACGTTGCAATCATCGGTTGCGGCCCGGTGGGGGCGATGGCGGCTAACTTGCTGGGCAGGCTGGGCCTATCGGTCATAGTGCTGGAAAAGGACGCCGATCATTACCCGCTGCCGCGCGCGGTGCATCTGGATCACGAGATGATGCGGCTGCTTCAGAGCGCGTGCGTGATTGATCGCGTCCTGCCCGACATGATCGCCACCGATGGCCACCTGCACGTGGGAGCCGATCACGGCGTGATCCGCTACATGGGCAACGTGGGCAAGCCGAAGCCGTTTGGGTGGAGCAACGATTACTTCTTTTACCAGCCCGAGTTCGAGGCGCACCTACGCGCAGCTTTTGCCGAAAATGGCGCTATCACGCTGCTGACCGGAGTCGAGTTTTCCGATTTGGAACAGCACGATAACAATGTCCGCGTGCGTTATTTCCTGAACGACACCAAGATGTACCCAGAGCGCACGGAACAGCACCTGGATGCGCGCTGGGTCATCGCAGCCGACGGTTCACGCAGCCCGGTGCGCAAGGCGCTGGGGGTGAAACTTGATGATCTGGATTTTGAGGAGCCGTGGCTGGTGGTGGATGCCGAAGTGGAAGGCCCGGTCACCTTACCACCGATCTCCGGTGTGCCTGAAAGCGCGGACCTGCAGCGCCTATCGGTGATGATGTGCGATCCGGCGCGGCCTGCCACGGTGGTCCCCGGACGGCGCAACCATCGGCGCTGGGAGTTCATGCTCCTGCCCGGTGAGGACGATGCTGAGATGATGCGCGAGGAGAACGTTGCCGCGCTGGTGGGCGCGTGGATGAGGGACGTTCCGCACAAGATCGTGCGCGCAGCGACATACCGCTTTCATGGGCTGGTGGCAGAACAGTGGCAGGTGGGCCGGGTGTTCTTGGCAGGTGATGCTGCGCACCAGACGCCGCCGTTCTTTGGCCAGGGCATGTGCCATGGTCTGCGCGATGTGGCGAACCTTGCGTGGAAGATGGCCGCGATCGTGCATGATGGCGCGGATGAAGCCATCCTCGATACCTACCAGCCCGAACGCGATCCGCACGTGCGCAGTGTGATTGGCGCGGCGCTGGCGGCGGGGCGCTATATCTGCGAGCTTGATCCGGCCAAGGCCGCGCAGCGCGATGCCGCGATCCGGGCACAGGCGGCGCAAAAAGCGGGCGAGACGGCGGCGGACTTGATCCCGGCGATTGCCACCGGTCTTGTGTTGTCCGGCACGGCAGGCGCGGGCATGCGCTTTGTGCAGCCGGTGCTGCACGATGGGCGCAAGCTGGATGACCTTACCGGGCAAGGCTGGCGGCTGTTCACCAACGCCCTGCTCCCCTACGAAGGCGGGGGCCTCAGCCCGGTCAGCGCCTTCGTCGCCACAGACCTGCCCGATGGTGGCGCGGTGGCCGCATGGCTTGATGCTTATAGCGTTGAGGCAGTGCTGGTGCGGCCGGACCATTATGTGTTCGGCACCGGCAAGGCGGTCGATCTGATCGCCGTGCGCGACCAGATGTTGGGACTGCAAAAGGAACTGGCGGCATGAGCCTTATGTTGAGCACAGCCCAAACCATCGTTGTAACAGCGCTAGCCGAGGCACGCGCGCGCAACGCCAAGCCACTGGCCATTATCGTTCTGGATACAGGCGGGCATCCGGTGGCCTTTGCCCGCGAGGATGGGGCAACCCTGTTTCGCCACGACATCGCCCGGGCCAAGGCGCTGGGTGCCATCGGCATGGGTGACGATACGCGCGTGATTGTCGAGCGCGCCAAGAGCAATCCGGCGTTTTTCCAGAGCGTGACGGCGGTGGTCGGCGGCAATATCGCGTTTTCGCCCGGCGGTGTGCTGATCCGCGATGGTGGAAAGGTTATCGGTGCGGTGGGCGTGAGCGGCGATACCGGCGATTGCGATGAAGATTGCGCGCTTGCCGGAATCAGAGGGGCAGGCATTCACGCTGCCGGTTTCAACATGGAGACTACAAAGTGAAGTTGCGCAGCATCGAACTGGCCCTGCCCGATCCGGCAGGCGCGGCGGCGTGGATGGTGGACGTGTGGGGCCTGTTTCCCGCTGACGTGCGCGGAACAACGCACTATCTGCGCGGCACTGGTACGATGCCCTATCTGGTGGCGTTCGAGCAGTCCAACGAAGAGTTTGTGCGGTCCACGACGTTCGCCTGTTCCGAGACTGAACTTGCCGCGATCCGGCGCAAGGTGGCGGCCAGGGGCTGGCCCACCCGCGCAGTGACATCGGCGGAACCCGGCGATGGCGCGGGGCTGCTGGTGGAACTGCCCGAAGGCACGATCCTGCGCTTTCTGGCAGGTGCATCCGAAGTTGCGCCGCGCGAAGGCTTTGCCAAGGCCAGCAAGCGCGTGGCCCCGGTCAAACTGACGCACGTGGTGTTCAATTCTGTCGATGCCGAACTGCTGGGCCACGCGGTAGAAGATGTGCTGGACTTTCGCGTGTCTGACCGAACGAAGGGCATGGTGTTTGTCCGCTGCAACGACAGCCATCATTCCACCGCCTTTGCCCGCGCAGGCTTTGCCAGCCTGAACCACGTGGCGTTCGAGATGGACGATCTGGACGCGGTGATGCGCGGCATCGGCTGGATGCGCGATCATGACTTTGCGCCTGCGTGGGGACCGGGGCGGCATGGACCGGGCGACAATGTCTATGCCTATTACATCGCGCCATTCGGCCCGGTGATCGAATATTCGACCGCCGTGGAAAAGGTGCCCGCTGATTATCGCACCGGAGAGCCGGACGAGTGGACCTGGTCCGAACAGCGGATTGACCAGTGGGGCATATCGGACAAGGACTTTGCCGGCCTTCGCGTGGCCGAGGAACGGTTCCGGTCCCGCCGCGACTGGGAAGCGCAAGAGCTTGCAATTTGATCGACGGGCCTTTGTAGGCGCATCTGCCGCAGCCCTCCTGACCGGAGCGCACGGCAGCAGGGCGGCTGCACGGTTACACACAGATTTGGCGAAAGACACGACAATGACCCAATACATCAGCTTCCGCCGCCCCGATGGCACCGCCAGCTTTGGCCGACTTGATGGCGATACCGTGCACGATCTGGGCGCGCCGGGCGCAGATGCCTGGCTGCGCCATGTGCTGGACCGCGATCTGGCTGCGCTGGGCGTGACCGGCACTTTTGACCGCGCCGATGTGCGGCTGCTGCCGGTGGTGCCCGATGCGGGCAAGATCCTGTGCGTGGGCTTCAACTATGCCACCCACGTGGCCGAGACGGGCCGCGAGCAAAAGGAATACCCGGCAATCTTCACCCGCTGGGCTGACAGCCTGATTGCCCACGGCGATCCGCTGCTGCGCCCGCGCGAGACCACGCGTTTTGACTATGAAGGCGAACTGGCCGTGGTCATCGGCAAGGGCGGCCGCCGCATCTCGCGCGCGAAGGCGCATGAACACATCGCCGGCTATTCGGTGTTCAACGATGGATCGGTGCGCGATTGGCAGCGCCACAACATCCAGTTCACGCCGGGCAAGACCTTCCCCGGCACCGGCGCATTCGGCCCCGCTCTGATGCGACGCGATGACGTGGCAGACCTTGCCAGCCAGCGCGTTCAGACCCGACTGAACGGCCAACTGGTGCAAGATCAACCCATCTCGGACATGATCTGGGACGTGGCCTTCGTGATCGAATACTGCTCTACCTTTACCCCGCTGGCGCCCGGCGACGTGATCGTGACTGGCACCCCCGGCGGCGTGGGCGACAAACGCAATCCCCCGCTCTACATGAAAGCGGGCGACACCTGCGAGGTGTCCATCGGCGTGATCGGCACGCTATCAAACCCCGTTGTTGACGAAGGCTGATCCCTCAAACAAGGCAGCAAAAAGCCCCTATATCTTCTTGGGCGAGCCACAGGATTCAATGGTTCGGTCGACGACCGCGGCGTTATGCACAAACTTTCGTATGATAGCTCGAATGCGCATTCTTCGGCTCCATGATGCTTTGGTATCAAAATAGGCGATGGTCTGGCGTGTACTGTGGAGGCGGTTTTGCGATTCCACACGCACAGCATCTTTGACCGGGTGGATGCCAAAAGTGGTCCCTTGTAGGGGGCGCACAAAAAATCAAAAAAAGGGGGGAATGAAATGTTGATGCAACCGAACAAGCGGCCGTTGGTGAAAAAGCTGCTGGCCGTGACCGTGTCCGCCACTGCCTATGTCATGTTTGCCCAGTCGGCGCAGGCGCAGGCAGACCAATCGTCCAAAACGGAAATGCTTGATCCCAATGAGATCGTAGTGACCGCGCAGCGGCGCGAGCAGCAATTACAGGACGTTTCGCTATCGATTACTGCAGTGGGCGGTGCCGAACTGGCGCAGCGCGGCGTGACCGATGCCATCAACCTGAACGACGTGATTCCCGGGCTGAAGATCGGCTTTCTGGGTAATCAAGTGCAGACTTATGTTCGCGGCGTGGGTGACACTACAAGCAATCCCTATACGCAAGCGTCCGTTTCGTTGAACGTTGACGGAGTTTACATAGCCCGATCGCCTGCCTTCCGCACCAATTTTTACGACGTGGCCCGAGTTGAAGTGCTGCGCGGCCCGCAAGGCACGTTCTATGGTCGGAATTCGGCCGGTGGCGCGATCAACATCCTTTCGAAGGACCCGCGTGCCGGAGAAACCGACGGATATTTTCTGGCAGACGTTGGCAACTATTCGTTCGTGAAACTGGAAGGAGCCGCCAACCTGACGCTTAGCGACAAACTGGCTGTGCGTTTTTCGGGTCAGATAGTCGACAGCGACGGCAATACCACCAGCGGTGCGAACGATCTGGTATCGAAGGCAGTGCGCATGAAAGTGCTGTGGGAGCCAAGCGGTAATTTCTCGATGAAGACGACGGTCGATTATTCAAAAGTCGGCGGGGTTGGCCCAGGCCGCGTGAATAATCCTGCGCAGTTCGGCGATCCGTGGGAATCGCCATATGATACTCGTCTGACAGAGGCGGCTTATCCCAACCTGCCGTTGCAGTTCACAAATCCATTTCTGGACAACAAGAACTACGGCATCTCGACCGAGATGGTCTATGATTTCGGTGGTGCAGCGCTGACAGTCATTCCGGCATATCGCTACTCAGCATCCTATGCCGAGACGGATAACGGAACGGGAACGATATCGGACGAGACTTCTGATCAATTGTCGCTTGAAGCGCGGCTTGGCGGGGAATCGGGTTTTGGCAATTGGGTGGTCGGCACGTATCTGTTCCGTGAGGACCAGTCGATTGATCTGACCTTGCGCACGATCAACAACTGGACCGGCAATGGCACCCGCTATCAGGAACAGATCTTCCCGAACTTTGATACCAAGGCCTGGGCGCTCTTTGGCGAAACGACGATTAACATTTCTCCGGAACTGCGGGCCATCGCCGGTGCGCGCTACACCGAGGAATCGCGTTCAAAGCAAGGTGCGATCTTCAACGGGACGGTTTCCAACTTTGTCGTGACGATCAATCCTGCCCGCACCGATGTGATCGAGGCCAAGCTGAATGTAGATGCGGTTACATGGAAGGCCGGGCTTGAATATGATCTGGCTCCGCGCAGCATGCTTTATCTGACTGCCAGCCGCGGTTTCAAGAGCGGTGGATTTACCGCAACCAATGAATCCCCGTTCTTCCCTGAATATTTGACGGCCTTCACATTCGGCTCGAAGAACAATTTCGGCCCGGTCTTGCTGAACCTTGAAGCCTTCTATTGGAAGTACAAGGACCAGCAGATTTCCTTTGTCACCATTGATCAGGGCGTGACAACATTCGTGACGCGCAATGCCGGGCAAAGCACTATCTGGGGCTTCAGCGTGGAAGGCGTGCTGCCGATTGGCCCGAATGGCCGCCTGAGTGTGTCGGGTGAATACCTCAACACCAATTTCGACAATTATGTCTTCGAAACGACAGGTGCAGCGGTGCCTGCGGGCCAGCTTCGTGCAGACGGATGTCTGAGCGGTGGATCGAACGGAACGCTGCGGATTGTCGATTGCAGCGGAAATGTATTGCCGCAGGCTCCCAAATGGTCGGGCAATGCACGCTATACCCACCAGTTCCCGCTTGCCAACGGGGGCGGCGTGGAT
>JBILPK010000159.1:0-7681 GCA_044373875.1 Polymorphobacter sp. | reverse complement strand
GACCCTGCCGGCCTTGGGGGCGGTGATCGGGTTCATCACCTTCATCGCCTCGATGATCAGCAGCGTGTCGCCGACAGCGACCATCTGGCCTTCGCTGACATAGGGCGCAGCGCCGGGTTCGGGCGTCAGATAGGCGGTGCCGACGATCGGCGACTTCACGAGGCCGGCGTGCGACTTCCAGTCGTCGGCGGCCGGCGCTGCGGCGGCGGCAGCTGCGGGGGCCGGGGCATAGGACGCGGTGGGCGCATAGGCGGTGACCGCGGCGGCGGTGCGCACGACGCGGATGACGCGATCGCCGTCCTTGACCTCGATTTCGGTCAGGTGGTTCGAATCGAGCAGTTCGGCGAGCTCGCGCACCAGCGCGGTATCGACTGCAATTCCACTGCCTTCAGGCATATGCGTCCTTTGTCTGTTGCCCCCGTAGGGAGTGGTTATTGCCGCAAGCGCGCCGCTGCGTCCAGCGCCAGCGTATAGGAGCCGGCGCCGAAGCCGCAGATGGTGCCGCGCGCGACGGCGCTGATGAAACTATGGTGGCGAAACGCCTCGCGGGCGTGCGGGTTTGACAAGTGCACTTCGATGACCGGCACGGAAATCGCCTTGATCGCATCGTGCACCGCCACCGACGTATGGGTGAAGGCGCCGGCGTTGAGAATGACTGCGAGGCAGCGCCGAGCCCCGGCCTCGTGCAGCCAGTCGACGAGATGGCCTTCGTGGTTGGACTGCCGCAGGTCGATCTCCAGCCCGAGCCCGAGCGCCTGGTCCTCGAGCGCCGCGGCGATGCTGTCGAGCGTGTCATGGCCGTAGATCTCCGGCTCGCGCGTTCCGAGCAGGTTGAGATTGGGTCCGTTGAGGACGAGGACGAGATTGGAGGACATTGGCGGAGTATAGGGGGGTGTGCGGCAAAGGCTACTCCCCTCCCTTCACTTCTCCCCTCCCAAAGCGGGAGGCGAGAAGAAAGTGCAGCAGGGCGAGACAATGCCGCCCCTTCCAACCCGCCGCGCCACGCGCCATAGAAGGGGCATGATCAATCTCGTCCTCAACGGCGATCCGCGCCGCGTCATGCCCGGGTCCAGCCTTGCCGCTCTCCTCGCCGAACTCGATCTCGATGCCGCCAAGGTGGCGGTGGAGCGCAACCTCGAAATCGTGCCGCGCTCGACCTTTGCCGCGGTCGAGCTCGCCGAGGGTGACCGGCTGGAGATCGTGCATTTCGTCGGCGGCGGGCAGGATGACGGGGACGGCTGGGAAGTCGCCGGCCGCAAGTTCGGCTCGCGGCTCATCGTCGGCACCGGCAAGTACAAGGATTTCGCCCAGAACGCCGCCGCTTTGGAAGCATCGGGCGCCGAAATCGTCACCGTCGCAGTCCGCCGCGTCAACGTCACCGACAAGGGCCAGCCGCTGCTGACCGACTATATCGACCCGAAGAAATTCACCTATCTGCCCAACACCGCCGGTTGCTTTTCCGGCAAGGACGCGGTGCGCACGCTGCGCCTGGCGCGCGAGGCGGGCGGGTGGAACCTCGTCAAGCTGGAAGTCCTCGGCGAGGCGCGCACGCTCTATCCGGACATGGCCGAAACCCTCACCGCGACGGCGGAGCTTGTTCGCGACGGCTTCGATGTCATGGTCTATTGCGCCGATGATCCGATCGCGGCGAAGAAGCTGGAAGACCTTGGCGCCTGCGCGATCATGCCGCTGGGCTCGCTGATCGGTTCGGGGCTGGGCATCCAGAACCCGGTGACGATCCGCATGATCATCGAGGGCGCGAAAGTGCCGGTGCTCGTCGATGCCGGGGTCGGCACCGCGTCGGATGCGGCGGCGGCGATGGAATTGGGTTGCGCCGGGGTGCTGATGAACACCGCGATTGCCGAAGCCAAGGACCCGATCCTGATGGCGCGCGCCATGAAGCTGGCGATCGAAAGCGGCCGGCTGGCGTATCGGGCGGGTCGGATGGCGAAGCGGCGGTATGCGGACCCGAGTTCACCGCTGGCGGGGTTGATCTAGAAAGAGCCACCCTCTCCCGCCTGCGGGAGAGGCGACTCGGAGTCTTCGCCGAGCGGGTAAGGGTGTTTGCTGGTGTCGGCGCTCGGATACACCCTCACCCGGCGCGCTGGCGCGCGTCTCGCCTCTCCCGCAAGCGGGAGAGGGGGGAAGTCAGATCGCCAGCGCGGCGATGATGTCCGAATACAGATCCCGCTTGAACGGCACAGCGAGGTCGACGAGCGTATGCACCTCGGCCCAGCGCCACGCCTTGAATTCGGGGTGGGGCTGGTCGATCGCCACATCGGCGTCGGTGCCCAGAAAGCGCATCGCGAACCATTTCTGGCGCTGGCCGCAATAGCGCCCCTTCCAGATCGTGCCGACCATGTCGTCGGGCAGGTCGTAATAATGCCACTCTGGCGTTTCGGCGAGCAACTCCGCAAGATGCGCCGGCACGCCGGTTTCCTCCTCCAGTTCGCGGAAGGCGGCGACCAGCGCGTCCTCGCCTTCGTCGATCCCGCCTTGCGGCATCTGCCACGCCTCCAGCTTGGAATCGAGCCGCTGGCCGACAAAGACATGGCCATCGGCATTGATCAGCAACACGCCGACGCCGGGGCGATAGGGTAGGCCGGAAGGGTGTGTGCGGGGGGTGGCGGTGTTCATTTCGTCTCCAGGGCTTTTGTCGCCTTGCTCACGGTCCTGGCGGTGGTGCATTCGGCGCTGGTGTCGCTGGCGGCACAGGCCTGTATCGCCAGCTTCGCGATCACGGCGGGGGCGGTCGCCGGGTCGAACAACGGCAGTTTCTGGCCGGGCAGGTTGCGCTGGGCGAACTGCACCGACCAGACATTCTCGCCATCGCGCACGAACATGATCGCGGCGCGTTCGCTGGCGCCCGGTACTGCCTTGCTGTAGTCGCTGCCCTGCACTTCGTCGCAGCCGAGCACGATCACCCGCTGCCGCGCCGTGGTCGGGGACGGCACGGCACCCAGATCGCGATACAGCCAGCCGGGGCACGAGCGCTTGTTGAAGATAAAATCGGCGAGCGCATCATCCTCGACCTGCGCGGCGCCGACGCCGGGCCGCGAGGTGATGGTGATCATCTGCGTCCAGTTGGCCAGCGTCTGCCCGTCGGGCAGATATTCGACGATGTAACCAGCGGGTGATTGCTGGCGAAAGGCGGTGACGAACGGCCGCGGCAGCTTGAACGACAGCACGCGGTTGTAGATCGGCTGGACGATGGTGAAGCTCGGCTGGTCGGTCTTGCCCCAGGTCTCGCGCATCATCTGTGCTTCGGCTTGCTGGTTCTCCTGCGCCAGTGCCGGGGCAGCGGCGAGCAGCGCCAGCAACGCCAGCCGGATCATGCGGTGGCCTCGTCGATCAGGCTCTTCAAATCCTTCAGGCATTTGTGGAGATCGTCCTGCGCCGATGGAATCGCGCCGCGCAGGGTGATGCTGCCATGGATCTGCCCGGCGGCTTCGCGGAAAATCGTGCGCACCCCGGCTGCGATCAGGCGCCCGGCATAGGCCCGGCCCTGGTCGCGCAGCGGGTCGAGCCCGCAGGTGAACACCAGGGTCGGCGGCTGGCCGGCGAGGCTTTCGGCGAACAACGGCGAGGCGCGCGGGTGTTTCAGGTCGGCCTCTGGCGGCATGTAATGGCCATTGAACCAGTCCATGCTGGCTTTGGTCAGCAGATAGCCATCGGCGAATTCGGCCATCGAACCCTCGGTCATGGTCATGTCGGTGGCCGGATAGATCAGCCATTGCGCGATGATCGGCACCGGCAACTGGCCCTGGAGTTCTAAGCTGGCCACCGCCGCCAGATTGCCGCCGGCGCTGTCCCCGGCCGGAATGACGCCGGTCACGGGATGGCCGATCTCGGCGGGCGAACCCGCCACCCAGCGCGTCGCCGCCAGGCAATCCTCGGTGGCGGCGGGAAAACGATGTTCGGGGGCAAGGCGGTAATCGACCGATACCACCGTCATGTTGAGCACGCTGCAGATTTCGGCACAGACCGAATCATAGATGTCGAGGTCGCCGATCACCCAGCCGCCGCCATGATAGAAGACCAGCACCGGGGCGGCATCGGCGGCCAGCGTGTTGCGGTACAGCCGCGCCGGGATGCTGTGGCCGTGCGGGCCGGGAATGGCGATGTCGCGGCGTTCGGCGACATCGGGGCGCGGGCGTTCGGCCATGCTGCCCATCATCGTCATCATCTGGCGGGCGCTGGCGGCGTCCATCTCGTGCATCGCCGGCCCGGGCTGGGCCGCGAGCATCCCCAGGATCATTTGCACATCATCACGAACGAACGGCATTTCGGCACTCCCCAAACATCTGCGCGCCACCATAGCCCCGGCGGCGAAGCGCCTGCAACCTGCGCCGATCCGCGCCATCGACAGTCCGGGCAGGGTGCGAGAAACAGGCGCCATGAACATTCCCCGCAGCGTGCTCGCCTATGGCCTGCTCGGCCTCATCCCCTTTCTGGCGCCGCCTTTGCTCACTGCGGCGGTGCCGGCGCATGGCGGCTTCCTCGCGCTGATCGCGCTGGCCTATGGCGCGCTCATCCTGTCCTTCCTTGGCGGCGCGCGCTGGGGTCTGGCGGTAGCCACCCCGGCGCCGGGGTTCCTGATGATCACGGTGTCGATGCTGCCGACCCTTGCCGGGCTGGCGCTGCTGCTCGCGCCCGGGGTGCCGCGGCCGCTGCAATTGCTGATCATGGCCGGGCTGTTGACGCTGCAATTCGTCTGGGATGCGCTGTCGAAGGGGGTGCCGCCCTGGTATCCGCGGCTGCGTGCCATCCTGACATTGGGCGCCGCCACCGGGCTCGTCGCCATGGCCTGGCTGGTGCTGCACGCCCCCGATCCGCACGCGACGATGGTGTAGACCTCGACGACGCAGCATTTTGCTGGCATAATGATAGCGAAGGTGAAGAGGTAGAGCGATGGCAACCCTGACGATCCGGCGCCTCGATGACGAAGTCCATGCCCGGTTGCGAGAACGCGCGCGCGCAAACAAGCGCTCGCTGGAAGCCGAAGTGCGCAATATCCTCGAAAGTCAGGCGGGCTTGGTCAACAACATCGTCGACGATTTGCTCGAATTTCATGCCGAAATGATCAGCAAACATGGCATCTTGCCCGACAGTCTGCCGTTGATCCGAGCGCAGCGCGACGCAGAATGATCGTCGTCGACGCAAGTCTGGCAGCAAAATGGATGCTGTGGGAAGATGATAGTGCCGCAGCATTGGCTTTCATTCGCAATCATGCGGACCAATTGTGCGGCCCCGATCTTTTGTTTGCCGAAGTTGCCTCAGCGATCGTGCGCAGGGGAAACATCGATAAACCATTGCGTGCTGATGCCATCAGGGCATTGGATAAATGGACGATTTCTTGGGAAAAACACATCATCAAGCCGCATCGGTTGACGCAAGCGCGTGTTTTCAAGGCCGGCCGGTTGGCGCTCGATATGGGGCATCAGATTTATGACTGTTTTTATCTTGCCTTGGCCATCGAGCTGAAGTGTGATCTTGCCACTTGCGATTTGAAGTTCGCCGAAAAGGCACGTCAGATTTGGCCGGAGGTCAAGTTGCTGGCAGATTATGCCGCCTGAGTCCGGTCAGGGCGCCGCGATGACAGCCCCGCTTGTCGTCTTCGATTCCGGTGTCGGTGGGCTGTCGGTGCTGGCGGCGATCCGCGCCGCGCTGCCCGGGCTGCCGATCGTCTATGCCGCCGACAACGCCGGCTTTCCCTATGGCACCAAGACCGAGCTTGAAGTCGCCACCCGCACCTGCGCGCTGCTCGGCCGACTGTCGGAACGGCTCGCCCCCCGGCTGATCGTCATCGCCTGCAACACCGCCTCGACCATCGCGCTCGGCCATGCCCGCGCCGTGCTTGATGTGCCGATCGTCGGGACCGTGCCCGCCATCAAGCCTGCCGCCGAAGCGTCGAAAACCCGCGTCATCGGCGTGCTCGGCACCCAGGCGACGGTGCGGCAACCCTATGTCGACCGGCTGTCGGCGGAGTTTGCGAGCGATTGCCTCGTCTTGCGCCACGGCTCGGCGCGGCTCGTCGAACTCGCCGAGGCAATGCTCGCCGGCGAGACCGTCACCGCCGCCGATGTCGCCCCCGAACTCGCCGGGCTGACCGGCCAGCCGGGGGGCGACCGCCTTGACACGGTGGTGCTCGCCTGCACGCATTTTCCGCTGCTGCTGCCGCAATTGACCGCCGCAACGCAGCAGCCACTAACCTTTGTCGATGGCGTTGCGACTACGCTGCGCTTCGTCGATGGCGCCGCCGGGATCGCGCGCCGCGTGGCGTATCTGCTCGGTCCCGACGCGGTCGCTGCGGCGCAAGGCACCCCGCCGCCGGGCCGGGCCATCTTCACCCGCGCCGACGCCCATGTTGACGCGCTCGCGCCGGCGCTTAAAGCATTTGGGATCGATAGCACCGAAATCCTGTAGGGGGCCCGCGCCGTGGCGATGACCGATGCCGAACTTATGGTCCGCATGAACCGCTTCGTGCCGCCGACCGGCGCGCTGCTCAACATGGAAATCCTGGCGCTCGACAGCGAAGCCGGCACGGTGCGGGTGCGCTACCTGCCCGGCCCGGAATTCACCAACCCGATGGGCAGCGTGCAGGGCGGCATCGTCGTCGCCATGCTCGATGATGCCGCCGCCTTTGCCGCGATCGCCAAGGCCGGCGAACGCATCGGCATCCCGACGATCGAATTGAAAACCAGCTTCTTTGCGCCTGCCAAGGCCGGCATGCCGCTTTTCGTCGATGCCAAATGCATCAAGATGGGCAAGCGCATCGCCTTCATGGAGGCCGACATGACCGATGAGTCCGGCACGCTGCTGGCGCGTTTGACAACCAGCGCCGTCCCCATCGCGATTCCCCAGGGCGGCGGCAACATGGTGGAGCGGAAATGACCGATATGCTGGCAAATGAAGACGTTCTCGTCGAACACCGCGGCCGGGCGCTGTGGCTGGTGCTCAACCGCCCGGCGGCGCTGAATGCGCTCAACCTGCCGATGGCGCGCACCATCCACCGCGCGCTGTTCGCTGCCGCCGCCGATCCGGCGGTGAAGCGCGTCGTCATCGAAGGTGCCGGTGAAAAGGCTTTTTGCGCCGGCGGCGACATCGCCATTCTCGGCCGCGAAGGCCGGCAGGACCAGGCGCTGTTCGAAACCTTCTTCCACGACGAATATCGCATGAACCAGGCCATCGCCCGGCTGGCGACGCCCTATGTCGCGATATTGGACGGCATCACCATGGGCGGCGGCGTCGGCCTGTCGATCCATGGCCCGTTCCGCATCGTCACCGAACGCACGCTGTTCGCCATGCCCGAAACCGGCATCGGCCTGATCCCCGATGTCGGCGGCACCCATGCGCTGGCGCGGCTGCCGGGCGAACTGGGTACCTGGCTGGCACTCACCGGCGCGCGGCTGAAGGCTGCCGATTGCCTTTATGCTGGCATCGCCACGCATTTCGTGCCGGTGGATCGCCTCGCGGTGCTGCGCGACCTGCTCGCCGACAGCGAGGAGGATATCGCCACCATCGTCGCCACCCTGCACGGCGACCCCGGCCCGAGCGGGCTCGAAGCGCTGCGCGACGGCATCGATTTCCACTTCGGCCATGACAGGGTGGAGGATATCCTCGCCAGCCTCGACGACGGCGATGACTGGGCACAGGCGCAGGCGGCGATCATCCGCAAGAT